>JANOQC010000127.1:0-23402 GCA_031422175.1 Sphingobacteriia bacterium
TGGCTATGCCGATCCAGAATTTGTTGACGAGCTTAATACTTTCACTTTACCTATGTTGGCTCCAGGTCAATACCGTGCTTTCGAGATCATGGGAGATAGTATGTTGCCCACACCAAGCGGTAGTGTAATTGTTGGCGAAAAAGTAGAAGGCCTGGAAGATTTAAAAAACAGCAATACTTATGTAGTCTTATCTCGTAATGAAGGGGTTGCCTATAAACGTGTAATGAAAAACAATCGCCTTAAAAATAAGATCACTTTAATCAGTGATAATCCTCAATACGAACCTTATAATGTAAGTTCCGAAGATGTTTTGGAAATTTGGAAAGCTGTATATATTTTACAAAAAGCCAATGCTGCTCCACGTTGGGATGTAAATCAGTTAGCAGGAATGGTGAACAATTTACAAGAGCAAGTGAGCACACTCAAGAAAAAAATGAATTAGTTTGAATAAAACACATCAATATTCTATAGGTGTTCAATGGACAGGTAATCTTGGCTCTGGAACATCGGCCTATACTGCATATGAGCGAAGTCATTTGATTGTAGGAAACAATAAGCAATCTATACTAGCGAGTTCTGACCCTGCTTTTAGAGGTGATCCACTTTGTTATAATCCTGAAGAACTATTGGTCGCTTCTTTATCTTCCTGTCATATGCTTTGGTATTTGCATTTATGTGCAGAAGCAGGTGTAATTGTAGTTGATTATAAAGATCAGGCAGAGGGAACAATGGAAGAGAGCTCAATGGAAGAGGATCCTTCAATAGTCGGAAAATTCACTTCAGTAACATTACACCCAACTATTGCCATCACTGAGTTGTCAATGATTGACAAAGCCAATGAATTACATCATAAAGCACACCAGCTTTGCTATATAGCCAACTCAGTAAATTTCCCAGTTAATTGTAAACCTGTGTTCAAAGTAATCAGTAGTTAATAACTCCTAATTCCTAACTCCTAATTCTTATCTCTTAATTCATCTTTCTTAATTCTTAATTCCTAATATAATTCCATAGCAATTCTAAAAGTATTGCAATGCGCTTCCACAATGGTTTTAATATCAGGCGAATAACCGCCGCCCATTGCAATGGTCACTGGAATCTTGGCATTGCGCAATGTTTTGAGAACAAATTCATCGCGTTGTTTGCATTCATCAATTGTAACTTTTAGTTTCCCAAATTTATCTGTTGATAAAATATCTACTCCAGATAAGAAGAAAGCAAAGTCCGGTTGATGGTTTTTAATTATTTGAGGTAATGTTGATTGTAGTAAATCTAAATAGGCAACACCATCTGTTCCATCTTTTAATCCAATATCCAAATCAGATTTTTCTTTGTGAAAAGGATAATTGTGTTCTCCATGCATGCTAAATGTAAATACTCGATCTTCCTGCTCCATTAATTTTGCGGTTCCATTTCCCTGATGAACATCTAAATCAATGATCAATATTTTTCTCGCTAAATTCTTTCTCAACAAATAATTTGCTGCAGTAGCCATATCATTGAGTAAACAAAACCCTTCACCACGCTCTGCAAATGCATGATGCGTTCCTCCTGCAATATTCAATGCTACACCATGTTCCATTGCATACATACAACAGTCGATAGTGCCCTGTGTAATCATTAATTCTCTTTGTGTAAGTGCTGGCGATTGGGGAAATCCAATTTTTCTTTGCTCAGAAGCAGATAGTTGTTGATGGATTAATTTGTTGTAATATGTTTTTTCATGGGTCCATAAAACAACCGACTCAGGGCATATTGCAGGTTTAAAAAAATGCTCATTTGTAACTGTGCCTTCGTGTAATAATTGCTCCGGAATCAATTCATATTTCAGCATGGGGAATCGATGTCCTTCAGGAAGTGGATGCGCATATATTGGGTCGAAAGCTATTTTCAACATTTGATTACGCTATCTTTTGTAATGGCATAAACAGAGTCCGTTTTTTTTGGCTTCATTATTTTAATACCACTGAATTTACTAAATGCAGGAAGGATACAATTGTTCTTACTAAAATAAAAACAAGGGAAACGCAATGATTGTTTAGCAATCCCTCTAATTAAAATACCGGGATGAATATGGCCTGAAAATACAAAACAGGTTTTGTTGTATTCAACGGAATCAGCTGGGTCATGAACAAATACAAATTCCTGTACTTGATGAGATCCTTCAACAACTTCGATCTCAGCGGTTTTATACCATTTTTCATGTAAAATGTCATGATTCCCCCGAACTAAAATAAATTTAATTTGGCTGAAATCTTTTCTCCATTTTAAAAATAAATCCAATTCTTTGTTCTCGGTGCTATGAAATAAGTCACCCACAATGAGAATAGTATTGGGTTTGAATAAACTAACTTGATCAAATAAGTTCTGTAAATCTTCCTTATAAATATCCTGTGGAACCGCTATTCCGTTTTTTCTAAAATGGCCGGTCTTTGAAAAATGCGTATCCGATAAAATGAGTATTTTTTCTTCCTCCCAAAAAATAACCCTAGATGGAGAGAGCCAAAAATGTTGTTGATGAATCGTATGTAAAACAGGTAAAGTCACTTGGTAAAGATAGGCGTAGAAATACTTATTATTTCAATAACTGTTCTTGCATTTTTTTAATTCTATCTTCTATTTTTTCTGAGGATAAACTATTTCTGTTCAACCCGTCAACAATGATAGGAAAGGAGAGGGGTGTCAATTTTTTCGGAAACTGCAATACTATCTTGCTTTTTGAAATTCTATCCAAGGCCAGTCTTAATCTAACTTCGTCCATTTGTTGACTCATTACTTCATTATAGGCTTGCCTTAATAAAATATTATTCGGATCATATTCTTCAAAAACCTTAAAAAGCAACGCAGCCGAAGATTGCAAATGCTTGGCTTTTATTTTTTCACCTGGGTTGCCTTGAAAAATAAGCCCCCCAATCACTGCAATATCCCTGAATTTTCTTTTAGCCATTTCAGCACTATTAATGCTTTTTTGAATGTCATGTAATAAATTATCCGCAGAAAATAATTCAAATATATTGCTATCATCCAATGGAATAGGTTGGTCGCTTAATAATTCGAATCCATAATCATTCATTGAAATAGAAAAACTGATCGGTGTAATTTTACTCAATCGATATGCTAGAATTGCACTCATGGCTTCATGTACTTGCCTTCCTTCAAAAGGATAGACCAATAAATGAAATTCATTTTTTTCTTCAATCTGTTCTATTAATAATTCGTTTTCTTTTGGTATTACAGAAAGTGCTGCTTGTAATTCAAATAAAGCCCGAAGGCTTTTTAATTCTATCGGGGCATCTTTATCAAAAGCCTTGGTAAAAGTTTGTCTAAGTATTTGGCCTAGGTTAGCTGTTAAACTCATTCTGCCACCCATCCATGAAGGAATGATTGATTTTTTTGAATTTGATTTCTTCACAATCACATCCATTTCTTTAATCATGATCAATTCTATATTTCTACCAGCTAAAGTGAATGTGTCACCCGGATTTAACCTGCTGATAAACCATTCTTCGATCACGCCAATAAATCCACCACTCATTAGTTTTACTTTCAACATCGCGTCACTCACAATAGTTCCAATATGCATCCGATGCCGCATGGCTATTCTTCTGTTGGTGATCCTATATAACCCATCTACCAGCTCTACTTTTTTATATTCATCGTATTGTTGTAAAGCATTGCCGCCATTGATCAAATGATTTAAGACTTCATTCCATTCGTTATTGGTTAAATCAGCAAAGCAATTGGTGGTTTTGATTTCATTATAAATGGATGCTGCATGAAAACCTTCACCAATAGCAAGCGTGCATAAAAATTGCAGCAGAACATCAAAGCATGCAGTCATTGGTTCTTTACTCTCAATGGTTTTTGCTTTTATGGCTTCTTGTAAAGCAGCAGATTCTACCAATTCTAAACTATGGGTTGGAAGAAAATATATTTTACTTATTTCGCCGGGGCGATGACCACTTCTTCCCGCTCGTTGTAAAAATCGAGCAATCCCTTTAGGGGAACCCACTTGGATAACAGTATCCACAGGCCTAAAATCTACTCCTAAATCTAAACTAGCAGTACAAACTACCGCTTTTAATTTTTCAGTATGCAATGCATCCTCTACCCATAAGCGCAATTCTTGTTCAATACTTCCGTGATGTAATGCAATAGCGCCTGCTAATTGTGGTGCAATATTTAATAAGGTTTGATACCATGTTTCGCTCATGCCACGTGTATTAATAAAAATTAAAGTGGTTTTACTTGCTTCTATAATTGGTATTAATGAAGCAGCCAACTTAATTCCTAAATGTCCGGCCCATGGATATTTTTCTATTTCATTTGGTATAATAGTATGTACTTCTATCGGCTTGTCTATAATGGCTTTTATGATCACTCCTTCTTTTTGCAACGGGGCAAGCAATACTTCTTTTGCCTGTTCTAAATTTCCAATCGTGGCGCTAATTCCCCAAACAAGTGTTTTTCTGCAAGCATCAGCTTCACCTGCTTCAGTAATAGCATTAATGGAGATTCTTTTTTGACAATGAATGATTCTGCAAATAGCTAATTCTGTTTGTACACCGCGTTTACTTCCTAACAATTCATGCCATTCGTCAACAGCAATTATGCGAAGTGTTTTAAAATAGTCTGGATAACCTTTATGTGTTAATAAGAGTTGCAAGCTCTCTGGAGTAATAATTAAAATTTCTGGAATATTTTTTTTCTGTTTGGCTCTTTCTGATGTGGTTGTATCACCATTGCGAATACCCACTTTCCATTGCAAACCTAAAGCGATTATAGCTTCTTCCATTGCCCTGCCAATATCTTTTGCCAAAGCTCTTAATGGGGTTACCCAAAGTAATTGTAGTCCATTGTTTTTTAGACTTTGGTATTCCTTTGGATGGTCATTTATATATTGAATGATGGCTCCTAAAAAAACGGCATAGGTTTTTCCACATCCTGTTGGGGCATTTACCAAGCCACTTTCTCCTGCGATTATTTGTCTCCAAGTTTCTTGTTGAAATTCAAAAGGAGTAAATGATTTTTCATTCAACCAATTGTTGATAACACAGTGTCCTATGGTGGGTTTTTTAATCAACTGAATTGGCGAAAATTAAAGGGTTTTTAAATATTCTATTAATTCTTTTCTTTCTTTATCTGATAGAGAATCGCCAAAATAATGACCTTGATTATTGTATCCAGCTAATTTTGTGTTGTATATATTTTTACTCATTGGGGCATCGTATGTTGTATATTTCCAACAAAGTTTTTCAATATCATAAAAAGGTTTTTTAAAATCTTTACCCCAATAAGTTGGCCTGATTTTACTATTAATAACTCCTTCTAATGAAGGTACTGAACCATTGTGCAAATAAGGGGCTGTAATCCATACACCATCTAATGGCGGGGCAACATAGCCGTTAGAAGGATTTAATTTTGCAGCATGTTCTCCTTGCGCAAACCAACTATTATTAAACCATTCAATAAATTGAGGATTTTGGTAATTACTTTTAAACAAAAGTGAATCTGTTTTTATGATGGAAGCAGGCACCAATAAATTGGGATACACTCCTTTTTCACCATAAGTTCCATGGCATTTGCTGCAATTAGTAATAAAAATCTTTTCCCCTTCAAGTGCTTTTTGTAAATTAATTTTATCTGGATATATCGGAGCTTCTAATTTTTTAATAAATGCTAAAACATCATTAAAATGTCCGCTTACTTCTCTAGCTTCAGAAGAGTCTTTTACAGTCAATAAATTACTTAACATGAGAAATTTACCAAAATCTCCTCTTCCAAAACCATTATAAAATAGGGCATTTTTTTTCTTTAATAGCCACCATGCAGGAACATCTGTAGGAACTACTTCATCAGGGATATCAAGTAAAGGAGTTTGTTTCCATACAAGGGTAGTGGGGTCTCTATGTGCTACTAAAAGAATGGCTAATCTATCTGCTGCGTTTATTCCTTTCACTTGTGTACGCATTAATGGAGCAATAGTAGACAATGTATTAGAAATGGTTAACGTTGCTTCATATTTTTTAGGTGCAACCAATGACATCATCGATTTTGAGATCTCTTGCATCCATTCTTTTCCTGAAGCTAGGTTGGTAAAATCGAGTTCTGTATTTCCTAAACCAAGCATTAAGTTTCCATTAACTACTTGTGAATGACATTGCAAGCAAGTTGGAACAACAATTTCAGTTCCGTTGGTGTGTTTAACTACATTGAACCCAGTTGGAATATTCGCAGCTTTCCCCCTACGTGCTAAATAATTATTTTCATCCTTACCAAATAAGTTTATGTAAAGCGAATAGGGAAGTCCGCTTTTAATGAAATCACCATAAATTAAATAGTCATATCCTTTCTGTGAATTACCATCTTGCTGTTTACTTGCTGGAATAAAGATTGGTTTTTCTGATTTGGGAATTTCTGAATGAATAACCCAGGATGAACCAAGGATAAAAAAGCTTACAATAATGCTAGCAATTTGTTTTTTTGATTTTAAAGTACTGCATGCCTTGCTACAATATTTCACTTCATCCCAGTTTTTTGCCCATTTCTTTCTCCAAGTAAAGTTTCTGCCACAAATAATACATGGTTTTTGAGGTAGCTTTTCTTTATTGCCTTTAAAATTTGACATATTTTAATAACAGCTGGTATGGCAAAAGGGTTCTAGTTAACCGACTTAATTTGATTGTCTATTTTTCTGATGAAATAGAGTTTTTTGTTTTCTAGGTAATCAGGTATTGTCATTTCATTCTTTTGTTTCACAGGCTGAAAGTCGAATTCGTTAAAAAGTTTAAAAGATTTATCCGATAAATGAGTAATCAAATTTTTATCATATGCTATCAATAGCTTCCCAAAATGGAACATTGCTTCATAACCTTTGAATACCATATCACTTGGCCTACCAAAATATTTGATTCGATAGTTTGTATTTATTTGCTGTGCTAATTTATCTGTTCTTGAATAATTATAAGGAGAGGTATATATGATCTCTGCATCTTTTCCGATATCTTTTATCCCATCCCATGTTGGCATGCCTACTGTGATTGCTTTGAATTTTTTAGAAGATGCAATTGCCTTTACTAAATTAGTTCCGAAAGCTTCATTTAAACTGGCACATACAATGATATTTTGTTTAGTGCTATCTAACTGTATCAATACTTGTGAAGTAGTAAACGTATCAGTAAGCTCAATCGTTTTTATTTTTAATGGAAGTCCTGGTGTTTTTTTATTTAATTCATTGAAATTTCCAGCAATCATATCTTCTGTTGCGCCCTTTCTTTTAAAAATGGTAATCATTTCAGTAGGGTAAGTTCTATGTATAAATCTATAAATTGATTCTATATGTGTTTTTAATGTTGGATTTACTAATGCAAAGAATGGGTTGTTATTTATTCCTCCATCATTTGGATAAGTCATGGATATAATAGGAATATTTTTCTCCAATGCAAAATCAGCAATTGTTTTTATTTCTGCTCTATTATTAAAAGAGGCTATAATCAATGAAACATTTTGTATTTCCCCTTTATCAAGGATTAATTCAACAGGCATTTCATCACTCTTGGTATCATAGAATAATACTTCTAATGTTTGCTTCTCCCCATTCAAAGAATCAATAGCCAAAAGTACTCCATTGTAAAAATCTAAACCTGGTAAAATAGATTTTGGCAAATTAGCATTTCCTAATTTATAATTTATTCCTTCAAATGTAGAGTCTAAATAAATCGGAGCAAAAATGGCTACTTTCAGTATTTTATTATTTGACTGAGCATACATTACATATGTCATTAACAGTCCCATAATACTAATTGCTATTTTTTTAATTTGTTGCATAGAATAATTTACTCCCACTCAATGGTTGCGGGTGGTTTGCTACTAATATCATATACTACTCGATTAATTCCTCTCACATTATTAATAATCTCATTAGAAATATCAGCCAGAAATTCATAGGGAAGATGTGCCCAATCCGCAGTCATGCCGTCTACTGAAGTTACAGCTCTCAAGGCAACTGTAAATTCATAAGTTCTTTCATCGCCCATCACACCAACACTTTTTACTGGCAATAAAATTGTTCCTGCTTGCCAAACTTTCGAATACAATCCTGTTGATTTAAGTCCGTTGATAAAAATTGCATCAGCTCTTTGTAAAAGATCCACCCTTTCAGCATTTACTTCACCCAATATTCTGATTGCCAATCCCGGACCAGGAAAAGGATGTCTGTTAATCATTTCTGCGGGAATACCTAAGGCTAAACCCACTTTTCTAACTTCATCTTTAAAAAGGTATCTCAAAGGTTCAATTAAAGACAAATGCATGGTATCTGGCAAACCACCTACGTTGTGATGCGATTTGATGGTTTGAGAAGGCCCATGTACACTCACACTTTCAATTACATCAGGATAAATTGTTCCTTGCCCTAAAAAGGAAATATTATCCATTTTCAAAGATTCTTCCTCAAAAACATTAATAAATAATTTCCCAATTGCTTTTCTTTTTGCTTCAGGATCGGTTAGATCTTTTAATGAATCATAAAATAATTGCTTAGCATCTATGCCTTTCACATTCAAGCCTATGGTTTTATACGTATCTAAAACTTCTTGAAATTCATCTTTTCTTAGTACACCATTATCTACAAAAATGCCATGCAATCTATTTCCTATTGCCTTCGCAATTAAGGTAGCAGCTACTGTACTATCTACCCCTCCACTTAAAGCCATGATAACTTGCTTATCACCAATTTCTGCTTTTAATTTTGCAACAGTTTCTTCTACAAATGAGGCGGGCGTCCAATTTTGGCTGCATTTGCAAGTGTCAACAAGAAAGTTTTTAATGATACTTTTCCCTTCGGTTGAATGAAATACTTCTGGATGAAACTGAAATCCATAAAGTGGAAACGTATCTAATGAATCTTTTTTGAAAGCAGCTACTGGAATACTTTCGGTGGTTGCTAAAACAGAAAACCCTTCTGGTAAAGCAGTGATAGAATCGCTATGACTCATCCATACTTGAGATTTATTAGGGATTGATTTAAAAATGGCGTCTTCTTTTTTTATTTCCAAAGAAGCCCTACCATATTCTCTTTTGTTGGATTTGTCTACCCTGCCTCCAAATAATTTTGCGGTCATTTGAGCCCCATAACAAATACCTAAAACGGGTAATTGTTGAATATATGTTGATACTGGAACTTCAGGTGGTTTTTCATCGTTCACACTAAAAGGCGATCCACTCAAAATGATGCCTTTTAGGGTTTGATCTATGGTAAATTCTTTGTGATATGGGATGATTTCGCAATAAATATTTGCTTCCCTAACTGCTCTAGCAATCAATTGTGTGTATTGACTTCCAAAGTCGAGGATCAATATTTTTTCTGTCATTGGGCGAAGTTAAATGATTTTTTCTTCTAGCCATAGTGGCAGTTGCCTTGGATTGAATATTTTATTACCTTACGGAAATAAACATACAAAAAATGAAAAATACTTGCCTTATTGTACTAAGTTGCTTTTTGTTGTTCTCCTGCAGATGGTCTGATAAAATAATTGAGGGAAATGGCAAAATAGTTAATCAGAATCGAAGTGTTAAAAAAGTCGAAAAAATTGAATTATCCGGAAATTTCGATGTGGAAATCACCCAAAGCGATAAAACTCAATTATCAATTGAAACCGATGAAAATTTGCAATCTTATATTGTAATTAGCGAATCGGATAATAAATTGGTATTAAGAGAGAAAAGTAATTATCAACTAAAAAGTGCACAACCAATTAAAATTTTGATTTCAACACCAAAATTATCTAAAATATCATTGAGTGGAAGCGGATCTGTAATAGGGAAGAACAAGTTTTCAGGAATGGATAAATTGGTACTCAGCTTATCGGGAAATGGCAAAATGGATTTAAATGTAAATACCCCCGAAATTAAAGTTGATATAGCTGGTGTTGGTTCCATGATATTGGCAGGGGAAACAAAAAAAGCCGATTTTAATATAGCTGGATCTGGCGAATGCGATGCAGCACAATTAAAAACCGAAAATACCAGAGTAGACGTTGCTGGTGTTGGTACCGTAAAAGTTTTTGCAGACGTGCTTTTAGACGTAAATGTTGCTGGTAATGGAACAGTTTACTATAAGGGCGCCGCATCTGTTAAACAAAAGATTGCAGGCATTGGCTCTATAAAAAAATTAGATTAGTTGGTGCATATTTTAATAAAAATGGATGGAAAAAAAACAAAGAATATTATTGGCTGAAGATGAAGTTAAACTAGGCCAAGTAATTAAAGACGAGTTTTTTCGTAATGGATATAAGGTTGATTTAGCATTGAATGGAGTAGAAGCGTCAAAATATTTTAGTGAACACACTTATTCCATAATAATATTAGATATCAATCTTCCAATAAAAACAGGATTGGTTTTGTGCAAAGAATTCAGGTTAAAAAATAAAAAAGTACCAATATTAATGCTTACTGCGATTGGGGAAGTTCAAGAAAAAGTCACTGCTTTTGATAATGGAGCAGATGATTATTTGGTAAAACCTTTTCATTTTGATGAATTGATTGCTAGAATAAAATCCCTAATTAAAAGGACTACTGTAGTTCTCGATGAAGCCAATATTATAGTAGAAGATTTAGAAATAAATTTTTCAAAAAAAATAGCTAATAGAGCAGGGATTGATATCAATCTAACTTCAAAAGAATTTACACTTTTGGTATTGCTTGCAAAAAACAAAGGGAAAGTTATTTCCAAACAAGAAATTTTAGAAAAAGTTTGGGATTTAAGTTTTGATACGGGTACTAATACAATTGAGGTATATATCAGTTTTCTACGAAATAAAATAGATAAGCCATTTGAAAAAAAGCTTATTCACACCAAATCTGGATTTGGATATTATATAAAATAGTTATTATGAATCTGAAACAAAGATTCGCATTGCTTTTCACCAGTTTTGTGGCAGTTATTTTATTTATTGCATGCAGTACTATTTATTTCTTATACGCTAAATATAAACAAGAGGATTTTTACAACAGAATTTCTTTAGAGGGAAGTGAGGTATATGAAATTTTTCAAGAATCAAAAAAGATAGATAGTCTTACAAGTATAAATTTATTAAAAGAAGTGCGTGATCGCTCTATTTTTAATGAGAAATTATTTATTGAAGATTCTATCGGTCGGCATGTTTTGGCAATTCCTGCAAATCATTCAATTCAACTTTCTCAAGAGCTAAAGGAAAAAGCAACAAAAACAAAACGTTTTCAGTACACAGATAGTTCGTTAACTCAGCATGTAATTGAATTTCACATTCCAACCAAGTCCTTTATTTATGTATCTGGTTTTGACCAAGTAGGATTGGATAAATTAAAAAATTTACAAATTATTTTAGCAATAGTTTTTTTTGGTGGGTTATTTTTAACAAGTGTTTTATCTTTTTTGTTTGTGAGAGAAGCAATCAAGCCTATAGTTCAATTAAGTAAACAAATGCAATTGACTACTGTAAAAAATCTTTCCGAAAGAATAGCCGTAAAATCTACAAAAGATGAAATCAAACTTATAGCAAATAATTTCAATGCAATGTTGGATCGGTTAAAAGCAGCTTTTGATTCTCAAAAACGTTTTGTTCAACATGCATCCCATGAATTAAGAACTCCCTTGGCAGTTATGTTGTCGCAAACAGAAGTTGCATTAAAAAAAGAGCATACAAATGAAGAATATAAAAATGTATTAGCTTCTCTAAAAGAAGATCAACAACATATGATTGAATTAGCCAACTCATTGTTGTTGTTGTCTCAATATGAAGCTTCCAATTTTGATGCTGGTTGGCCAATTTCGAGAATTGATGAATTATTATTTGAATCAATTTCTCTTTCTAAAATAATTTTCCCACATATTATTATTGATTTTTCTTTCGAAAAAATTCCTGATAATGACTTAGACTTATTAGTGAAATGCAATGAATCATTGATGAAATCTGCATTTACCAACCTAATAAAAAATGGGTATCAATATTCTTCTGATCGAAAAATCAGTATCAAATTAGTTGCTTTTGAAAATGAAATAGAATTAATATTTCAAAACAAAGGTCATCAATTATCGAAAGAAGAAATAGTAAAGATGTCCATGGCATTTTTCAGAGGTCAAAATGCAGTGGGTAAAAAAGGATTTGGGTTAGGTCTTTCCATTGTTGATAGAATACTGACGCTTCATAATGGTAATTTAACGTATCAAGCAAAAGGGGAAGACTTGAATATTTTTTCTGTAAAACTTCCTAAAGCAATTAGTGTATAAAACAAAAAGCCAGTCATTAGACTGGCTCAATATAAGTTGGAAGTTTAATTAAATTATGCTACTGGTTTAGTTTTTTTTGCTAATTTACTCTTCAAGTTAGCTGCTTTATTCTTATGGATAATTCCACGTTTTGCTAACTTATCGATCATTGAAACTACATTTGGTAGTTGCTCATCGTAAGCCTTCGTTTCGGTATTAGTCTTTAATTCACGTATTGCATTACGGGTAGTTTTACCATAGTAACGATTGCGATCACGACGCTTTGCTGATTGTCTAACGTCTTTCTTTGTAGCCGAATGATTTGCCATTTTCTATTTTTTTCAGGACGGCAAAGGTAAGGGCTGGAACTGAAACTTGGAAATTTAAAATGCAATAAAATCAAAATTTGTGTCATTTTGTTTTTATTTAGAATAAAAAAGGTAGTCTCTGACCCTTATTTAGGTTCATTTTCTGCCTTCAAAGACCGATATTTGCATCCAATTTCCACTTAAAAGTTGCATAATTAAGCCAAATGAAGGATTTTTCATATATCACCAATTCGCATCCAGCATTTATAGAAACCATATACCAAGACTTTTTAAAAGATCCCAATAGTGTGGATATTGAAATGAAAAAGTTCTTCGAGGGCTTTGATTTTGCAATTTCTAACAATAATGTGTCTTCCTCTTCGGCTGCAATTCCATCAAATGATGCGATTGATTGGATGAAAGAAATTAGGGTTTACCGTTTGATTCTAGGTTATAGAAATAAAGGCCATCTACTTGCAAAGACTAATCCAATTAGAAGTAGGAAAGATAGAGGCGCAAATCTTGCCCTTTCATTTTTCGGATTAAGCGACTCCGATTTGAATACTGTTTACCAAGCCGGAAGTTTAATTGGATTGGGTGCTACTTCGCTGAAAAATATATTGGCTCATTTGGAAAATGTATATGCCAATCATGTTGGTATTGAATTTAAATATATAAGTGATCAAAACAAAATAGATTGGTTAACAAATGAAATGGAAAAAAACTTTTCTTCTTCATTATCTATCGACAAGAAAAGACGCATTCTTGAAAAATTAAATCAAGGGGTGATGTTCGAAAAATTCTTGCATACCAAGTATATTGGTCAAAAAAGATTTTCTTTAGAAGGGGGTGAAACAACTATTGCTGCTCTTGATGCAATTATTAATGTTGCAGGAGATAATTCTGTTGAGGAAGTGGTAATTGGAATGGCACATAGAGGTAGATTAAATATATTGGCCAATATTATGGGCAAAACCTATGAGCAAATTTTTAGTGAATTTGAGGGTACTGCAATTATAGACCAAACCATGGGCAGTGGGGATGTGAAATACCATATGGGATATGGCAGTGAAGTATCAACCATGTCTGGGAAAAATATTTATTTGAAATTAATGCCCAACCCTTCTCACTTAGAAGCAGTTGATCCTGTTGTTGTTGGTTTTGCAAGGGCCAAAGCAGATGTAATGCAAAAAAGTGAGTTCGATAAAATCTTACCTATTTTAATTCACGGAGATGCTTCTGTTGCAGGCCAAGGTGTTGTTTACGAAGTATTACAAATGTCTAACCTAAGGGGGTTTTATACTGGAGGTACAATTCACTTTGTAATTAATAACCAAATTGGGTTTACCACAGATTTTGATGATGCAAGAAGTGCTGATTATGCTACATCAGTTGCCGCTATGGTTCAATCACCGGTATTGCATGTGAATGGTGATGACGCCGAAGCAGTTGTAAAATGTGCTGAGATTGCTACCAGGTATCGACAAGCATTTAATAGTGATATTTTCATTGATATGGTTTGCTATCGCAAACACGGACACAATGAGGGGGATGATCCTAAATACACGCAACCACAGTTGTACGCCCTAATAGATAAACATCAAAACCCAAGAGAAATATATACCACTTTCTTGATGCAAAATGGAGAGACCGATGCACAAGAATTAGCGAAAGAAATGGAGAAAAAATTCTGGGCCGACTTGCAAGAACGGCTTGATGAGATTAAACAAAATCCACTACCTTATAAATACCAGGCTCCAGAATTGGTATGGAAGAGTATGGTAAAAGCCACAACATCAGATTTTGAAGTTTCTCCAAATACCGCAATATCTGCGGAGTTATTCAAAATATTATTTAATGGATTGATGAAATGGCCAAACGATTTCAAACCATTAAAAAAGATAGAAAAACTATTACAAGATAAAGTAAAGCTATTAGAAGCCGAAGATAAAGTGGATTGGGCAACTGCGGAATTGATGGCTTATGGATCTATACTTACCGAAGGGAATATTGTAAGAATGAGTGGCCAAGATGTTCAAAGAGGAACATTCAGCCATCGGCATGCAATTCTTCGTGATGAAAACACCAATAAAGGATATAATAGGCTAAATCATTTTACGGATAATCAACAAAAGTTTAGAATTTATAATTCTTTATTAAGTGAGTATGGCGTGTTAGGATTTGAATATGGTTATGCTATGGCTAATCCAAATGCATTGGTGATTTGGGAAGCACAATTTGGCGATTTCTGTAATGGTGCCCAAACAATGATTGATCAGTTTATTGCTGCTGGTGAACAAAAGTGGCAACGTCAGAATGGATTGATTATGTTATTGCCACATGGTTATGAGGGGCAAGGACCGGAGCATAGTAGTGCTAGAATGGAAAGATTTTTACAAATGTGTGCTGAATTAAATATGGTTATTACCAATATCACTACTGCAGCCAACTTGTTTCATTTATTCAGGAGACAATTAACTTGGAATTTTCGAAAGCCATTGATTAATTTTTCCCCAAAGGCCAATTTAAGAAACCCACATACTTTTAGCAAATCGGTTGAATTCCTAACAGGAGGATTTAAGGAATTAATTGATGATGCTTTTGTAGAAAATGCATCTCAAGTGAAGAAAGTTTTGCTTTGTACAGGTAAATTGTATTATGAACTTGCAGATAAACAATTAAAAGATAATCGGAAGGATATTGCCATTGTTAGATTAGAACAAATTTATCCATTAGCAAATAAACAAATAGATGCGTTGTATGATAAATACAACAAAGCTACTTGGTTTTGGGTACAAGAAGAACCCATGAATATGGGTGCAGCAGGATTTTTACAGATGAATTTGAAATCGATTAATTTTGGTGTCATCAGTCGAAATGCAAGTGCATCTACAGCTACAGGATATTCAAAAATTCATTCAAAAGAACAAGCCGAAATTATTGAAACCGCATTTAATGTATAGATAATATAAAATTATGATTGAGATAAAAGTGCCAACAGTAGGGGAATCGATCAACGAAGTTACTTTGTTGAAGTGGACAAAAAAAGAAGGGGATTGGGTAGAACGAGATGAGGTAATAGCAGAATTAGAAAGTGAGAAAGCTACTTTTGAAGTGAATGCCGAAAAAGCTGGGGTATTAAATATTATAGGTAAGGAGGGAGATACATTAAATATTGGTGATGTATTGGCTAAAATTGATGATACAGCCACAAAGCCAGTGGTTCAATCTATTTCACTTGAAACAGACAAGCCTTCAAATACAACAGCTCAAAAAGCTTCTACAGCAGCAGAAGCTCCATCAATTTTGAATGACTTAAAAGCCAGTCCGGTAGCTTCTGCAATCATCGCAGATAAAAAATTGGATACTAAATCAATTATACCATCAGGTGTTGGCGGCAAAATTATGAAACAAGATGTGTTAGAAGCATTGCAAAATCCTGGCAAAAAAGTTTTTGTTGCTGGTACAGCATTAAATAGCAGAAATGTACGTCAGGAAAAAATGAGTGCCTTGCGTAAAACGATTAGTAGGAGATTGGTCGAATCCAAAAATACAACGGCTATGCTTACCACTTTTAATGAAGTGGACATGACTCGTATTATGGATATCCGAAAAGCACATAAAGATAAATTTAAAGAAAGTCATGGTGTGAATCTTGGTTTCATGAGTTTCTTCTCTAAAGCTTGTTCCATTGCTTTGGGAGAATGGCCAACAGTAAATGCTTCTGTAGATGGAGATCAAATTATTTTTCATGAATACGCTGATATAAGTATTGCCGTTAGCACTCCAAGAGGGTTAACAGTTCCTGTTATGCGTAATGTAGAGAGTATGAGTATGGCTGAAATAGAAAAAACAGTTGTAGTATTAGCAGGTAAAGCAAGGGATAGTAAACTTACAATTGACGATTTACAAGGCGGAACATTTACTATAACAAATGGAGGTGTTTTTGGAAGTTTAATGAGCACCCCTATTATTAATATTCCACAAAGTGCAATACTAGGTATGCATAAAATTCAAGAGAGACCAATGGCTGTTAACGGCCAAGTAATCATTCGCCCAATGATGTACCTTGCGTTGAGTTACGATCATCGTATTATTGATGGAAGGGAAAGCGTAAGTTTTTTAGTAAGAGTAAAAGATTTATTAGAGAATCCCGAGCTGTTGTTAATGGGTAAAGATCCGGTTAAAACGTTATTGGAATTATAACCCAACCTCAACCCCCTAAAGGGGGACAAATGAAATTTGCTGAAAACTATATTCGCTCCTCAATTGTTATTATTGACTTATACCAGGGCGATATACCCTTTGCTGTATTTTTAAAAAACTATTTTAGTGCCAATAAAAAATTTGGCTCAAAAGACAGAAAATATATTACTCAACTCTGTTATAATTATTTTCGTTTAGGCAAATCGACAGCTGTTTTGAGTAAAGAAGTTGGTATCAAAATAGCCCTTTTTTTATGCAATGATTTAGCTGGGGAATGGGAGATTATATTTGACAATATTTGGTTGAAAAATTGGTCAGACAATTTAATGAAACGCATCTCTTTTGTTCAAGCTGAATATCCTTCTATCAACGATCAGTCTACATTTCCATTTCTTCAATTCCTAAGTAAAGAAATTGACCCCACTATTTTTTCATTTTCTCATTTTATACAACCCGATTTATTTATAAGAGCTCGTCCTTCTTATTCAAGAGCTGTTTTAACAGCTTTACAAAATGCCCAATATTCTTATAAATTGGTTGGCGATAATTCAATAAGCTTGCCCAATGGAACAAAGTTGGAATCTATTATAGAAATTGATAAGCAAGCGGTGATTCAAGATTTAAGTTCTCAACAAGTTGGAGAAGTGCTTAGTAGTATAAAATCTTCGCTTGGGTCTAACACTATTTCTGTTTGGGATTGCTGCGCTGCAAGTGGTGGTAAATCCATATTAGCGAAAGATGTTTTAGTAAACATTGATTTGACCGTTTCTGATATTCGCGAATCTATTTTACATAATCTCAAAGCCAGATTCAGCAGAGCAGGTATATCAAAGTATCGTTCTTTTGTAATTGATCTCTCCAAACAATTTACCCATCAAAACTCGATGAGTAAAAATCAATATGATATAGTGATATGCGATGCACCTTGCACTGGTAGTGGAACATGGGGCAGAACCCCAGAGCAGTTGCATTTTTTTAATGAAAAAAATATTGATCAATTTCAGCAATTGCAACAAAAACTGGTAACCAATATTATACCTGCTGTAAAAAAAGGAGGTTACCTTTTGTATATTACTTGTTCCGTTTTTGAAAAAGAAAACGAATTGGTTAGTAGTTTTATCAGCTCCCATTCTTCCTTTCAATTAGTTGAGCAAAAGAGTATAAAAGGATATACTCAAAAAGCAGATACAATGTTTGTAGCTTTATTTAAGTATTAAGACAAAATCAATTCTCCGCGTTGGATAATTCCACCACCAATCACATCATTTCCTTCAAAAAAAACTGCACTTTGGCCTGGAGCAATTCCTTTTACATTCTCATAAAAGCGAGCCCTGATCCCGGTTTCAGAATTGTATAAATTACTCAAAGCGCCTTTGTCTTTATACCTGATTTTAGTAAGGGCCTCCATTCCATCACTAACTCCATCATATTTAATCCAGTTTAATTTTCCAATGAGCATATCGTTTTGCTCTAAATCTGTTTCTTCACCTAAAACTACTGTATTGGTATTAGGATCTATCGACGTAACGTAAATAGGTCTGCCCATAGCAATATCCAATCCTTTCCTTTGACCAATTGTATAAAATGGATATCCTTTATGTTGCCCCAATTTTTTTCCAGTTTTATCAACAAACCAACCCCCATTCACTTTCTCTTCTAGGCCTTCAACATTCCTTTTTAAAAAACCTCTGTAATCATTATCTGGAACAAAACATATTTCATAGCTCTCGCTTTTTTTAGCCAATTCAGGATAACCCATATCTATGGCCATTTGTCTGATAGCAGATTTACGGTATCCTCCCAATGGCAATATTGTTCTACTCAATAAGTCTTGTTGTAATCCCCATAAAACATAGCTCTGGTCTTTGGTTTCATCTAGTCCCTTACTCAAAACGTATCTATCATTATCGTGTTTACGAATTGATGCATAATGACCTGTTGCTATAAAATCGCATTCTAATGCATTGGCTCTTTTTAATAAAGCCCTCCATTTAATATGAGTATTGCACATCACACAAGGGTTGGGTGTGCGTCCGGCAATGTATTCGTCTACAAAATTTTCAATTACAAAATCTCCAAACTCTTCTCGTATATCTAAAATAAAATGTGGAAAACCATGATGCACTGCAGCTTGTCGGGCATCATTAAAAGAATCTATATTGCAACAACCTGTTTCTTTGGTACTGCTTCCACTGGTAGCATAGTCCCAGGTTTTCATAGTGATTCCAATAACTTCATATCCTTCATGATGTAACATCAATGCAACAACAGTGCTATCAATGCCTCCACTCATTGCAACCATCACTTTCCCTTTTCTGCTCATTGCCCTAAAATTTAATCAAAAGTAGAACAACTAACGTAAATAAGTCCCCAAAGGGGGAGACTATAACCTTTCCAAGCTATCGAAAAGCGAAAATTATCCACAAAAACAGTCAAACAAACATAAACCTTGCGGTTACTACTCATTTTACTTAATTTCATTTTTTAGATCTTTATAAAAATAAAAGTATGATCAAGTTAACTGCCATTGGCAATTTGGGAAAAGATGCGGTGATGAATGTCGTAAGCGGAAAAAATGTAATCAATTTTACTGTTGCGCATACAGAACGATATAAAGATGCACAAGGAAACCAAAAGGATAAAACAATTTGGGTTGATTGTGCATATTGGACGGAAAGAACTGGAATAGCTCCTTATCTTAAAAAGGGAACTCAAGTTTATGTTGAAGGCCAGCCTGATGTAAGAACCTATACAACCAAAGAAGGAGTAAATGGAGCAACACTTTCGCTAAGGGTTTCAAGTGTTCAGCTATTGGGAAGTAAATCGAATGATGGAGGCGGAAATACTAGCAGTTATCAATCAGCTCCAAGTGCTGTTTCACAAAGTTCATCACCAGCTGCTTCAGAAATTATGGAGCCAATGGACGATCTACCTTTTTAATTGAACTAGTTTACTCGCATGCAGGTATTTTCTTATGATTCTTTGAATCAATTTACAAAGCGCATTTTCATTGCAATGGGTTGTAGTGAAACAGATGCTGTTTTAGCAACTGAAGTATTGTTGTCTGCAGATTTAAGGGGCATAGACAGCCATGGTGTTGCTCGATTAAGCGGATATGTTCGATTATGGCAAGCAAAGAGAATTAATGCAAAGCCAAATATTCATATTATACATGAAACACCTTCTACCGCTGTTATTGATGGTGATGCAGGCCTTGGGTTGGTAGTAGCTCCATTTGCCATGCAGGTTGCTATTGATAAAGCCAAACTTGTTGGAACTGGCTGGGTAAGTGTGCAGAATTCTAACCATTTTGGAATTGCAGGTTACCATGCTATGATGGCCTTGAAAGAAGACATGGTTGGCATTGCAATGACCAATGCAAGTGCTTTAGTTGCGCCTACATTTTCTATAGAAAAAATGTTAGGAACCAATCCAATTGCTGTAGCTATTCCTGCAGGGAATAAACC
The DNA here is from genome assembly GCA_031422175.1 of Sphingobacteriia bacterium. Lineage (GTDB taxonomy): Bacteria > Bacteroidota > Bacteroidia > Chitinophagales > Chitinophagaceae > Sediminibacterium. Next base: position 20,229 of record JANOQC010000127.1, read on the forward strand.
TCCATTTGTAGCAGATTTTGCCACAACTACAGCAGCAAACGGTAAAATAGAAATATTACAAAGAAAAAATGTGGAAGCGCCTATCGGCTGGGTTCAAGACGAAGATGGGAAATCGAGTACGGATGCAAATATTTTAAAGAAAAACGGTGCTTTGCTTCCTTTAGGCACCGATCGAGAACATGGAAGTCATAAAGGGTATGCGTTAGGAAGTATCGTAGATATTTTTTCCGCAGTATTAAGCGGTGCTTCATATGGACCGTGGGCGCCTCCATTTCCTGCTTATATTCCTATGCCTGAAAATATGCCAGGAAAAGGGTTAGGACATTTTTTTGGAGCAATGCGTATAGATGCATTTCGCCCACCAGCGGATTTTAAAAAGCATATGGATAACTGGATTGAAAGATTTTCCAATGCTACACCCGTTGAAGGACAGGAGCGTGTGTTGATTCCTGGAGATCCTGAAAGAGAAATGGAATTGATCAGAAAGAAAGATGGTATTCCAATAGTAGATTCGATAGTAGAAGATTTAAAAAATACTGGAGCGATTTTTGGCATAGCTGGATTATGATTATCCATTTAAAAAATCACTTAATTGCTTTTATGGGACTGACTTTTCTCATGAAGCATTTCTGAACTACATTTGCCATCTATCTATTAATAATTAAAAATTGGGGGAGGGGTTTATATGAAAGTAATGAAGTTTGGAGGTACCAGTGTTGGGAAGCCAGAACGTATGCAAGAAGTGGCACAGTTAATTACTAAAGACAATGAACGAAAGATTGTTGTATTGAGCGCTTTAAGTGGTACAACCAACGCTTTGGTTGAAATCAGTAATCATTTAGCTAATGGAGATCGATCATCCGCAAAACAAGTAATTGAAAAATTACATGAACATTATAAAAATTTCATTCAACAATTATTGGTAACCGATGTGGCCAGAATAAGGGCCAATGAAATCATAATCGAACACTTTGAGTTTTTACATATCATACTAAGAATTTCATTTAGTGAAGCCTTAAATAAAGATATTTTGGCTCAAGGGGAGTTGATGAGTACAAAACTATTTTGTGCTTTTTTAGAAGAAAATAAAATCGACCATATTTTATTGCCTGCTCTAGAATTTATGACTATCGATGCAAATGAAGAGCCACAGTTGGGTAGTATTAAAATAAAATTAGCTCAGTTACTTAAAAAGCATATTGATAAAAATATTTTAATTACTCAAGGATATATTTGCAAAAATGCAAGAGGTGAGGTAGATAATTTAAAACGAGGTGGAAGTGACTATACTGCTTCTTTAATTGCTGCCGCAAGTAAAAGTAGTGTTTGTGAAATTTGGACCGATATAGACGGGATGCACAATAATGATCCACGCATTGTAAATAAAACCGTTGCAATTGAACAACTCAGTTTTGACGAAGCAGCTGAGTTGGCATATTTCGGCGCAAAAATTTTACATCCAACATGCATTTGGCCAGCACAGCAGGAAAATGTTCCAGTTAAACTACTTAATACAATGCAACCGGAAGCTGCTGGTACTGTTATTACTAAAGAAGCGGGAAGTGTTGGAGTAAAAGCAGTAGCAGCAAAAGATGGTATTATTGCTATAAAAATTAAAAGCAGTAGAATGCTACTGGCATATGGATTTCTGAGAAAAGTATTTGAAGTATTTGAAAAATATAAAACTTCTATCGACATGATTACTACTTCTGAAGTAGCGGTTTCTGTAACAATAGATACTGATCAATTTCTTCCACAAATCATTAAAGAATTAGAACCTTTTGGAACAGTCGATATTGAAAAAGATCAAACTATTGTTTCAATTGTGGGGAATGAAATTGCAAAAACAGATTATGTATTGCAAAAATTGTTCAACTCATTAAAAGAAATTCCTATTACTATGGTAAGCTATGGAGGAAGTGCCCATAATATTTCATTGTTGGTGCCAAGTACTTATAAAACCAAGACACTGCAATTATTGAATAGTGGACTATTTGGTCTCTAGTATGAAACGGTTTTTTATTATTTTTTTTATTGAATTTGGTGTTGCTATTTAATAGGCAGAAACAACTCATTGGAATTATCTAATATGCTACCGCTTGATTATAATTAGTCTAGAAGTAAATAACTTTGAATTAGCATGGTTAAACAAATATGAATAAACAGACTAGCAGAGGTATTTTATTAATTATTGTATTAGCGCAGTTTTTTTGCACAACTGTATGGTTTACAGGCAATGCAATTTTTCCTTTATTAGTGGAAACTGGAAAAATACCTGTTTCTTTTTTACCCCATATCACAAGCTCAGTTCAGTTCGGTTTTATAGTAGGAACATTTTTGTTTGCATTATTGGCCATTGCAGATCGATATTCTCCATCGATTGTTTTTTTTGTTTGTTCTGTGTTTGCTGCATTATTTAATTTGGCCATTTGTTTGGAAGCATTAAACGTAAATTGGATACTTTTCTTTCGATTTATAACTGGATTTTTTCTTGCAGGAATATATCCTATAGGAATGAAGATTGCTGCTGATTATTTTCAAAAGGGGTTGGGAAAGTCATTGGGCTTTTTAGTAGGTGCACTAGTTTTGGGAAAAGCAGCTCCTTATTTAATCAGCGCTACTATCTCAAATTCAGCTTGGCAGTACCCTTTTTATGTAACAACTTTTATGTGTATTTTAGGCGGAGTATTAATCCTTTTATTTGTTCCTGATGGCCCTCATAGGGTTATACCCCTTGGAATTCGTTTTAGTAGATTCATGGAGTCTTTTAGAAACAAATCTTTTAGATCAGTTGCTTTTGGATATTTTGGACATATGTGGGAATTGTATAGTTTTTGGGCTTTTATACCTTTTATTATCACCCAATACTTAAATAATCATGATGGTGTTACTTGGAACGTTCCTACATATTCATTTTTGGTCATTGGAATTGGATCAATTGCGTGTATATCAAGTGGATTATTGTCCTCTACATTTAACCCCAAAAAAATTGCCTCACTTTGTTTATTTCTATCTGCTACTTGTTGCATCATATCTCCGTTAATGCTACAAATTGAATCGCCCAATCTTTTTTTGATCTTTTTATTTTTCTGGGGATTTGTTGTGATTGCAGATTCCCCCATGTTTTCTACTCTTGTTGCGAATAGAGCTGTACCCGAATCTAAAGCTGCTGCA
>JANOQC010000128.1:0-30716 GCA_031422175.1 Sphingobacteriia bacterium
CCTGCTTCTACCATTGTTTCAAAAGCCAATTCAACTCCAGATCGTACAAATGCTATCATCAATAATCCATTATCAAAAAATTCTTGCTCGGTAATTTTCATTGACCCTGAAGCAGTTTTCTCAAATGCAGTTTCTCCAGTAGCTGCTCTCCAAGCCAATAAATTTTTATCGTCATTTGCCCAATCTTCCATCATGGTAGAAGAAAAAAAGCCACTCATGATATCGTCTTGGTGTTTTTGAAAAAGTGGTCGCATAATATCTTTTAATTGCTCCGACAATTCAAATGCTTTTAATTTAGCAGGATTCGACAATCTGTCCATCATTGCTGTTATTCCACCTTGTTTCAAAGCTTCTGTTACAACTTCCCATCCATATTGAATGAGTTTAGCAGCATAAGAAGCATCAATTTTCTGCTCAACCATTTTATCGAATGAAAGTAGAGAACCAGTTTGTAATAACCCACATAAAATAGTTTGTTCCCCCATTAAATCGGACTTTACTTCTGCAACAAAAGAAGACTTTAATACGCCTGCCTTATGACCCCCAGTTCCTACACAATATGCTTTGGCATAATCCCAGCCTTTTGCTTCTGGATCATTCTCAGGATGTACTGCAATTAAAGTAGGAACACCAAAACCTCTCTTGAATTCTTCGCGAACTTCGGTACCTGGGCATTTTGGAGCAACCATAATAACGGTTATGTCTTTTCTGATTTGCATTCCTTCCTCTACAATATTAAACCCATGTGAATAAGACAATGTTGCTCCTTGTTTCATTAATGGCATAACTGCAGTTACAACTGAACTATGTTGTTTATCTGGAGTTAAATTAATTACAAGATCCGCAGATGGAATGAGTTCTGCATAAGTGCCAACTTTAAATTGATTTTCGGTTGCATTCTTCCACGAAACTCTTTTTTGTTCAATAGCTTCTTCACGCAATGCATAAGAAATATCTAAGCCAGAATCTCGTAAATTAAGTCCTTGATTTAATCCTTGTGCTCCACAACCTATAATTACAAGCTTTTTATTTTTTAAAATATTAATACCGTCTGCAAAAGCTGTTTTGTCCATAAATTCACAAGTACCCAATTGATTAAGTTGTTCACGAAGTGGTAATGAGTTAAAATAATTTGCCATTTTTTTGTTGATTATGAGTTGATTAAAATATTGTTTTATGTTGATTAAATAATTACATGGTGAAAACCTCGTCTGCTTTATCAAGAAATTCATTCTCCGTTAATTCTTCAGCTGGCTCAACAGCTTCAAACTCCTTCAATTTTTCATGAAATCCTTTACTGGCTTTAATAATTGCCACTCTTGCACTTCTCACAAATTCTATGAGCCCATAAGGAGCTAATACTTCTACCAATCTATCTGTTTCTTCTCTATGACCAGTTGTTTCAAAAATGGTATAATCTTTTCTAATTACAACTGCTCTAGCCCCATATTCGCGCAATAACCTTTCTACTTTTAATTTCTCTACAACTTCATCAGTAGAAACTTTATACAATGCCATTTCCTGCCAAATAATTTCTTCATTGGTATTAAAATAAGCTTTCAATACTTCAATTTGTTTTTCAATTTGTCTACAAAGTTTACGAACCACATCTTCAGTTTCATTAATTACAATCGTAAACCTGTGAATGCCCTCTGCTTCTGAAGGGGAAACATTCAAACTTTCAATATTGATTTTTCTCCTCGAAAAAATAATAGCAATTCGGTTTAATAGACCAACTTGATTTTCCGTATAAACAGTAATGGTATATTCTGCTTTCATTTTTAGATTATTTTAACCTGATTTCTGATACACTGCAACCTTGCGGTACCATCGGGAATACATTGTTTTCTTTACCAACCATTACTTCTAATAAATAAGATCCATCGTGTTCAAGCATCGTTTTTAAGGCCGATTTTAATATTGCTCTATCATCTACAGTTTGCCCAGCAATACCATATGCTTTAGCCAATTGAACATAATCAGGGCTTTGAATATCTACGAATGAATATCGCTTGTCATTAAATAATTGCTGCCATTGACGAACCATACCCAAGAATCGATTATTCAATATTAAAATTTTCACCGATATTTCTGCTTGCATAATAGTTCCCATTTCTTGCAAAGTCATTTGAAATCCACCATCGCCAATAACAGCAACTACCGTTCTATCCAAAGCCCCAAATTTTGCCCCAATAGCTGCAGGTAAAGCAAATCCCATTGTACCCAAACCACCTGAAGTGATATTACTTTTAGTTTCATTGAATTTAGCATAACGGCAAGCTACCATTTGGTGTTGCCCAACATCAGTTACAATAATTGCATTGCCATTGGTGAGTTCATTTAATAAATGAATCGTTTCCCCCATGGTTAGTTCTCCTTGTTGTGGATGTAATTCTTCTTTTATAACTATATCTATTTCTTGTTGAGTATACTCGTAGAATTTTGCCAACCAAGCTGTATGTTGTTTTGCTTCAATCAGTTGAGTAAGTAGTGGTAAGGTTTCTTTGCAATCGCCCCATACTGGCACATCTGCTTTTACATTTTTATCTATTTCAGAAGGATCAATGTCGAGATGAATAATCTTAGCTTGTTTCGCGTATTTATCTAGTCTGCCAGTTACACGATCATCAAATCGCATTCCAATTGCAATTAATACATCACATTCATTGGTCAATACATTTGGCCCATAATTTCCATGCATTCCTAACATACCCACATTTTGTGGATGATCGGTTGGCAAAGCACTAAGTCCTAGAATTGTCCAAGCAGCAGGTAATCCACCTTTTTCAATAAATGCCTTAAACTCTTTTTCTGCTTTACCTAAAATAATTCCTTGTCCAAAAAGAACAAATGGCTTTTTTGCATGATTAATAAGTTCAGCTGCTTGTTCAATATATTCTTTACGGATAATTGGCTTAGGGCGATAACTTCTAATATGCTCACATTTAATATACCCTTCGTAATTAAATTTTTGAATTTGTGCATTCTTAGTAATATCAATCAATACAGGGCCAGGTCTGCCAGTGCGTGCTATATAAAATGCTTTTGCCAATACATTTGGAATTTCAGTTGCATCTGTTACCTGACAATTCCATTTAGTTACTGGTGTAGTAATATTAATAACATCTGTTTCCTGAAACGCATCTGTTCCTAATAAGTGAGCAAACACTTGACCAGTAATACACACTAATGGAGTGCTATCTATCATTGCATCTGCCAAACCTGTTACTAAGTTGGTTGCGCCAGGGCCACTTGTTGCAAACACTACGCCAACTTTTCCACTACTACGAGCATATCCTTGCCCAGCATGTATTCCACCCTGTTCATGGCGTACCAAAATATGTTTCAATTGATCTTTGTAGTCATACAATGCATCATATATAGGCATGATGGCTCCGCCAGGATATCCAAAAATTGTATCTACTCCTTCGGCAATACAAGCTTCTAAAACAGCTTGAGAGCCAGACAACTCCAACCCCCCAACCCCCTGAAGGGGGAGTTTTAGAGGTGCCTCTTTTATTTTATCTAATTCCACATTTGAAGTATTCATAAAATTATTTTAATCATATTTATCTCCCCCCCTTCAGGGGGGGCAGGGGGGGTCATTCATCTGTTACACAACCTTGAGATGCATCTTTCACTGATTGAGCATATTTAAATAACAAACCCTTTGTTGCATTCAAAGCTGGCTTTACCCATTTAGCTTTTCTTGCAGCAATAATTGATTCTGAAACTTTTAAAGTCATTTTTTTTGTAGCAACATTCAATTCAATAACATCATCGTTTTCAACCAAACCAATCAATCCACCACTTACTGCTTCTGGAGTAATATGTCCTACAACAAAACCATGCGTTCCTCCACTAAATCTTCCATCGGTAATTAATGCAACTGACTTGCCCAATCCAGCGCCAATAATTGCAGATGTAGGTTTGAGCATTTCAGGCATACCAGGCGCACCTTTCGGACCTACATTTCTAATTACTACCACATCGCCTGATTTAATTAATCCAGAATTAATGCCTTCAATTAACGCTTTCTCTCCATCAAAAACCCTGGCAGGACCTTCAAATAATTCTCCTTCTTTTCCACTGATCTTTGCTACACTTCCACCAGTGGCCAAATTGCCAAATAAAATTTGTAAGTGACCAGTAGATTTAATTGGTTGTTCTATTGGTAAAATCACTTTTTGTTGATCAAAATCTAAAGCAGGTACATCAGCTAAATTTTCAGCGATGGTTTTTCCTGTTACAGTTAAACAATCTCCATGTAACATTTCTTTACTCAATAAATATTTCATTACAGCAGGGATTCCGCCATATTGATGAAGGTCTTGCATTAAATAGGTTCCACTTGGTTTTAAATCGGCCAGCACAGGTACTTTATCGCTGATTCGTTGAAAATCGGCTAATGTAATTTCAACATCCACACTTTTTGCCATTGCAATTAAATGTAAAACGGCATTGGTACTTCCTCCAAGAATCATTACAATTGTAATGGCATTTTCAAATGCTTTAAACGTCATGATATCTTTGGGGCAAATATTTTTTTCAAGTAAAAGCTTGATGGCTTTACCGGCAGCTAAACATTCATGTTGTTTTTCTTCGCTTAATGCCGGATTAGAAGATGAATAGGGTAAACTCATACCCAATGCTTCAATAGCCGAAGCCATTGTATTTGCAGTATACATTCCACCACATGCACCCGCACCCGGGCAAGCATGTTGTACAATTCCTTTGAAATCTTCTTCCGTTAAATTGCCTGCCAATTTTTGGCCCAATGCTTCAAAAGCGGAAACGATATTCAAATGTTGACCTTTATAATTTCCAGCAGCAATTGAACCGCCATATACCATAATTGAGGGTCTATTCAATCTACCCATGGCAATCAAAGAACCAGGCATATTTTTATCGCAGCCTGGTAAAGCAATTAATCCATCATAATATTGAGCACCACAAACTGCCTCAATAGAGTCTGCTATTACATCTCTACTTACCAATGAATAGCGCATCCCATCTGTACCATTGCTAATGCCATCACTTACACCAATAGTATTAAATATTAGACCAACTAAATCATTTTCCCAAACACCATTCTTTACTACTTTAGCTAAATCATTTAAATGCATATTACAAGTATTACCATCATAGCCCATACTTACAATACCCACTTGTGCTTTTTTAAGATCAGCTTCTGTTAACCCGATTCCGTACAACATTGCTTGTGCAGCAGGCTGTGTTGGGTCTTGAGTAATTATTTTACTGTATTTATTTAGTTCCATTATTACTTGTTATTATTTTCATGAATCAAATCAACATAAGCTTTTTGAATTTTTGCCCCTAAACTATTTTGCCATTGCATTGGAAATACCGTTTTATCGATCGATTCCCAACCAATTATTTCTGCTGCCGTACCACAAAAAAATGCCGAGTCTGCTTCTTTTAATTGTTCAATAGTATAAGTGCCCTCAGTTACAGGAATATGCAAACAATCGCATATTTCAAAAACAGTAGCTCTTGTTATACCAGGAAGTATATGCCCTAATGCTGGAGTATGCAATGCACCATCTTTCTCAAAAAAAATATTAGCCCCTGGTCCTTCGGCAATATGATCATTCATGTCTAATAATAAAGCTTCATCAAAGCCTTTTGATTTAGATTCCTGACTAGCCATGATAGAATTTACATAATGACCTGCTGCTTTAGCATGAATTTTAAAAGCCCTAGGATTGGGTCTTTGAAAAGAAGAAGTCATCACCCTTAATAATTTATCTCCTAAAAAAGGAGCCATTTCCCATGCCTCAATAAATAAATAGGATTCAGTATTTACTGCAAAGCTCATATTGGCAGGAGCATAAACTACTGGGCGTATATAAGCGTTTTGTAATTTATTTTGCTTAAGTATTTCGTAAGTAGCATCAATTAATTCTTGTATAGGAAAGGTATAAGGAAGATTAATAGATTCAGCTGAAATTTTTAATCTTTCAAAGTGCTCGATAGGTTTAAAGATTTTTGTTACGCCTGCTGCAGTGCTATATGATCTAATGCCCTCGAAAACAGCATAGCCATAATGCAAAGACTGAGAATACAAATCCATCTTTGCATCAGTAGCTTTAACAAACTGTCCATTGTGAAAAATTATTGTTTCGTTATTATAATACATTCTTCGTTGATTTAAATGATAGTAGATGCATTTAATGCTGCATTATTTGTTGGCTCATTGTTGATATTACGTTTTATAAAGTCTGCAATTAAATCCCCAATTGCTTCAGTACCATAATTATTAATTGGATCGATATCTTTTGAAACAAAACCGTTCCTTAAAGTCCAATCAACTGCTTCTCTTACCAAATTCGATTCTGAATTTAAGCCAAAATGGTCTAATAACATCGCAGTTGATAAAATAGATCCTAATGGATTGGCAATATCTTTTCCGGTTGCTTGAGGATAGGATCCATGTATTGGTTCAAACATAGCCGATCCATTTCCAATAGAAGCTGAAGGTAATAGTCCTAATGAACCACTTAACACACTTGCTTCGTCGCTAATAATATCTCCAAACATGTTCTCTGTAAGCACTACATCAAATTGTGCAGGATTAATAATTATTTGCATGGCAGCATTGTCTACAAACATATAATCAACTGAAACATCGGGATAAATACCAGCCATTCCTTGTACAACTTTTCGCCATAAACGAGATGTTTCTAGCACATTTGCTTTATCAATTAAGGTTATTTTTTTCTTTCGATTTTGTGCATATTGAAAAGCCAAATGTGCTACTCTTTCAATTTCATATGAGTGATAAGCACATTCATCAGTTGCATAGGATTGATCTTCGCTTAACGATCGTTTTCCAAAATAAATTCCTCCTGTCAGTTCCCTGAAAATAATAAAGTTAACCCCCTCGAGTTGTTTAATTTTTAATGGAGATAAATGTGCTAAAGATTGATAAGTATTGATTGGTCTAATATTTGCAAATAATTCCAACTCCTTACGCAATTTCAATAAGCCTTGTTCGGGACGCACTTTGGCAGAAGGGTCATTGTCATATTTAGGATGACCAATTGCTCCAAATAAAATAGCATCACTTTGCTTACAAATAGCAATTGTTTCCTCAGGTAATGGATTACCAGTTTTATCAATAGCATCGGCACCCATTAATGCATATGCAAAACGAAAATGATGCCCAAACTCAAATGCAATGGCATTCAATACTTTTATAGACTGAGCTGTTACCTCTGGACCAATACCATCACCATTAATCACTGCTATTTTCTTATCCATTTTATATAGTAGTTGTTTTTTCAAATTCGCTAATGAGTTCTTTTCTACTTAATAAAAAATCAATATCATCATACCCATTTAACAAACAGGTTTTTTTATAAGGATTGATATCAAAATAGGATGAAGCACCCGTTGCATCAATCGTAATTGTTTGTGCTTCAACATTTATACTAAGTGAAGAATCACAACCTTGATCAAATATTTGTTGCAAAAATGCTTCTGAAACAGTTACCGGCAATACTCCATTATTTAATGCATTATTTTTAAAAATATCTGCAAAAAAACTAGAAACAACTGCATTGAATCCATAATCCAATAATGCCCAAGCAGCATGTTCTCTGGAAGATCCACAACCAAAGTTTTTTCCTGCAACCAAAATTTCTCCTGTAAACTGAGATTGATTCAATGCAAAATCAATCTTTGGTGTTGATTCATCATTATTCAAATACCTCCAATCGCGAAATAAATTTTTTCCAAATCCATCTCTAGTGGTTGATTTTAAAAAACGAGCAGGAATAATTTGATCTGTATCAATATTCTCCATAGGTAATGGAACAAAACGACTTTTTATTTCTTGTAATTCTTTCACTATAATAATTTAAATTAGTTCTCTAATATCTGTTACTACTCCTGTTATAGCCGATGCTGCTGCGGTTAATGGGCTGGCTAATAATGTCCTCGCCCCAGCTCCTTGACGTCCTTCAAAATTTCTATTGGAAGTGCTAATACAATATTCACCAAAAGGAATTTTATCTTCATTCATTCCTAAACAAGCACTACATCCTGCCTGCCTTATTTGAAAACCAGCAGCTGCAAAAATATGATCTAGGCCTTCTGCATGAACTTGCTTGGCCACCTGTTGAGAACCAGGTACAATCATTACATGTACCGAACTATTTTTCTGTTTACCTTTCACCAATGCAGCTACTTCTCTTAAATCTTCAATTCTAGAATTGGTACAACTTCCAATGAAAATATGTTGCACTGGCATACCTAATAAAGAAGCGCCGGATTCAAGCCCCATATATTTCAAAGCTTTAATGATATTATTGCGCTCCCCTTCATCAACTATGTTTTCGGTTATAGGAATATTTCCATTGATAGCAATGCCTAATCCGGGATTGGTACCATAAGTAATCATTGGTTCAATTTCTGCAGCATTGATATTGATTTCGTTATCAAAAACAGCGTCTTCATCAGAATACAATTGACGCCATTTATTGATGCAACTATTCCATGCTTCTCCTTTTGGTGCAAAGGCTCTGCCTTTAATGTATTCAAAACAAGTTTCATCTGGAGCAATCATTCCTCCTCTAGCTCCCATTTCTATACTCATATTACATATGGTCATTCGGGCTTCCATAGAAAGAGATCGAATAGTGCTTCCAGCAAATTCAACAAAATAACCTGTTGCTCCACTAGCAGAAATTTTTGCTATGATGTATAAAATAATATCTTTTGAAACAACACCTTTCTGCAGCACACCTTCTATATTGATGCGCATTTTTTTAGGCTTCATTTGTAAAACACATTGCGATGCAAAAACCATTTCTACTTCACTTGTTCCTATTCCAAAAGCAATTGCACCAAATGCTCCATGGGTAGATGTGTGACTATCACCACAAACGATTGTCATGCCTGGTTGTGTAATGCCTAATTCTGGACCAATTACATGAACAATACCCTGATAAGGATGGCCTAATCCATACAACTCTACCCCATGCTTAGCGCAATTATCAATTAATTGTTCTACTTGCATTCTTGATAATTCATCTTTAATAGGCAAGTGTTGATTTATTGTAGGAACATTATGATCGGCAGTTGCAATAGTTTGCTTAGGTCTAAAAAGAGAAACCCCTCTTTGTTCAATTCCTTTAAATGCTTGAGGGCTTGTTACTTCATGAATAAAATGTTTATCGATATATAAAACAGAAGGACCGTTTTTAATAGTTTCTACAACATGCTTATCCCAGATTTTATCGAAAATTGTTTTTCCCATTGATATTTTTAAATGATTATGCAATTGCGTTTTCTGGAACATGTGCTTCTGCCATTGCTCTCAAATCGCTTTCTACCACTTCTTTTTTGCTATCCGCAATAATTAAAAATGATTGATACAATACATCAATATCATTTCTATTAAAATCATATCCTAATTTTTGAAAACGATACGCTAGTGCACTTCTTCCGCTTCTAGCAGTTAAAACTATTTTACTTCCTTCGGCACCCACTTGCTCTGGATTGATGATCTCATATGTCTGAGCATCTTTTAAAAATCCATCTTGATGAATTCCAGAAGAATGAGAAAATGCATTCGCCCCAACAATTGCTTTATTAGGTTGAACAGGCATGCGCATAATTTCAGAAACTTCTCTACTCAAAGGGTTGAGCATTTGAGTTTTAATATTGGTATAAAGCCCTAAGTGCTTGTGTTGTTGAATGATCATTACCACTTCTTCTAGAGAAGTATTTCCAGCTCTTTCACCCAATCCGTTTATGGTACATTCAATTTGCCTAGCACCATTAATCACCCCACTTATAGAGTTTGCAGTAGCAAGCCCTAAGTCGTTATGGCAATGGCAAGAAAGAATGGCTTTATTTATATTGGGTACATTGTTCATCAAATAAGCAATTTTTTCACCATATTGATAAGGAAGGCAATAACCAGTTGTATCCGGAATATTTACTACAGAAGCTCCAGCTGCAATAACTGCTTCAACAATTCTTGCTAAATATTCATTTTCGGTTCTGCCTGCATCTTCTGCAAAAAACTCTACATCGTCTGTAAAATTTCTTGCCCACTTCACTGCTTGAATAGCCCTTTCTAAAATAGCTTCTTGAGTAGTGTTAAATTTTGCTTTGATATGAAAATCAGAAGTGCCAATTCCAGTATGAATTCGTGGGCGAACAGCATATTTTAATGCCTGTGCAGCAACTTCAATGTCTTTTTGTACCGCCCTGGTTAACCCACAAACAGTTGCTCTTTTAATTACTTTAGAAATAGCTTGAACTGATTCAAAATCTCCTGGACTAGAAATCGGAAAACCTGCTTCTATAATATCTACTCCTAATTCTTCTAATTGAAGCGCTAACGCTAGTTTTTCTTTTGTATTGAGTTTACAGCCTGGCACTTGTTCGCCGTCCCGTAGCGTAGTATCGAAAATATAAATTGGTTGATCCATAACCGAAATTTGAATGATAGAGATAAAAAGACAGGCTCGCTTAGGTTGTTATTGATTGCCTTAAATAACAACTGTACGGCCTGTCAGATTCGAATGTAGAATGTATTATCTTCGAAATCTGATCAATATTGATCTGAAAATACAGCGGTTAAAGTGGGTTAATTCTGCTGAAACCCTTACCAGTATTAACATTTTGCACAATTGAATTACGATGCCCAACCGTAGCGCAGACGCCCTTTTCCAATTGGTTCATTCCCTAGAAAGGGCAGAAAAACGCAATTTTAAGTTGTATATGACCAGGAACTCTACTTCTGGCGACCTTAAAGTAATTCATTTATTCAACGCGCTCGATAAAATGAAGGTATATGATGAAGGCGTATTGTTAACCAAAAACCCTTCTATTCAAAAACAACAATTATCAAATTTAAAGGGCCATCTCTACCAAGAGATTTTATCGAGTCTTCGTATATTAAAGCAAGAAAGTAATATAGATCTACAATTACATGAACAATTGGACTTTGCCAGAATTTTATACAACAAAGGTTTGTATTTGCAAAGTTTAAAAATATTAGACCGGGTTAAAGAGTTGGCAAAAGCGAATAACCAAGTTACGTATATACAACAGGTATTATTTTTAGAAAAAAAGATTGAAGGTTTACATATCACCAGAAGCATGCAAGATAGAGCAGATGTATTGTGCAATGAGGTGGATGAAACCAATGCCAGGCTAGAAGTTATTAGTACCCTTTCCAATATTGCCCTTTTATTGTACGGCTGGTATATAAAAAATGGATTGGCAAGAAATGAATCAGATAAATTAGAGCTAGAGCAATATTTTAAACATCCAATTTTTACAGAAGCCACTTATTACAATGGATTTTATGAGCGATTATACTTATACCAATGTTATTGTTGGTTCGCATTTATTAATCAAGAATTTCTTTCTTATTACAGGTACACTAAAAAATGGGTAGATCTTTTTGATGCAGAACCAAAAATGATTGAAATAGAAACAGCTCATTATATAAAAGGGATGCATAATTTATTATCGGCACATTTTGATTTACGCAATTATAAAAAATTTAATGAAACCATTGTTGTTTTTGAAAATTTTATTGCAACACCAATTGTACAAGAAAATAAGAACAACTTAATACAAACCTTTACTTATTTGTATACTGCTAAATTAAACAAGCATTTTATGGAGGGCAGTTTTATCAAAGGGTTATCATTAATACCTGAGATAGAAAATAAACTAAAAGAGTATGAATTATACTTGGACCGGCACCGTGTATTGGTATTTTATTATAAAATAGCTTCCTTACTGTTTGGTAGTGGTGATGAAGCAGGAAGTATAGATTATTTAAATAAAATCATCAACCTGAAAGTAGATTTGAGAACTGACTTACAATGCTATGCACGATTGTTGCACTTAATTGCACATTATGAGTTAGGCAATTTTGATTTATTAAAATACTTATTAAAATCGGTATATCGGTTTATGGCAAAAATGCAAAACTTAAGTACTGCAGAAGAAGCCATGTTCGATTTTTTAAGAAATGCTTTTAGCATGTCGCCAAAAAAAACAAAGTCAATGTTTGAAGCGTTGCTGTTTAAATTACAATCTTTATCTAATGATCCATTAGAAACAAGGGCTTTTATGTATTTAGACATGGTTTCCTGGCTAGAAAGTAAAATTCAGCAAAAGCCGGTACAAGCTATTATTCAAGATAAATTTTTAGCAGCTTTGAGGGGGAAATGAGTTAATTAAATGGTAGATTTACCTCGTATTTATCATGAAATATTAATCTATGAGCAACGGGGAAAAATTTAAAAGGCGCTCCTTTTTAAAAACATCGGGGATATTGGCAATGTTTGCTGCAATTCCACCTACTATTAGTGCATTTTACAGTGATGCAAAAAAGTTTTTTGTTACGCCAAAAAAACTAATCAAAATCAACGTTTCGATCAATAAAAAAATATATGAGTTCAACAGTGATAGCCGTACTACCTTATTAGATTTGTTAAGAGAAAATTGTGAATTAACCGGCACAAAAAAAGGTTGCGATCATGGTCAATGTGGCGCATGCACTGTGCACATCAATGGTGAAAGCGCATTAAGCTGCTTAACACTTGCTGCTATGATGCCAGGTAAAGAAATTACTACAATCGAAGGCCTTGCCAATGGAGACCAACTTCATCCTATGCAATCTGCCTTTATTGAATGCGATGGATTTCAGTGTGGGTATTGTACTTCGGGGCAAATTATGTCTGCAGTAGCTTGTGTTAAAAAAGGTCAGACCCGTTCTGTTGCAGAAATAAAAGAGTTTATGAGTGGCAATCTTTGTCGCTGTGGTGCCTATAACGGAATTGTTGAATCTATTCAAAAAGTTGCAGCCAAATGAAACCATTTAATTTTATCAAATCAGAAAATCTGGAAAGTGCATTAGCTCCACAAAAGGAAGCTGCTCAGTTTATTGCAGGTGGCACCAATTTGGTTGACCTCATGAAAAAAAATATTGCTCAGCCGAATACAGTGCTCGATGTAACAGCTGCATTACCCAACAAAGTGGTAAAAACCCCATTGGGCATATCTATTGGCGCAATGGCGCGGAATAGCGCTGTGGCCAACGATCAATCTATTTTATCAGCATATCCACTGATAGCAAAAGCATTATTGGCAGGTGCCTCACAACAAATCCGCAATATGGCATCTGTAGGCGGTAATATATTACAACGAACTCGCTGTCCGTATTTTTATGATACCACAACACCATGTAACAAAAGACAACCCGGCTCTGGTTGCAGTGCTTTGCAGGGTGAAAATAGAATGAGTGCTGTTATAGGATACAACGAACAATGTGTAGCAGTTCATCCATCAGATTTATGTGTAGCATTGGCTGCATTGGATTCAACGGTAAATTATGCTCAAACCAAACAAAAAAGTGGAGTTATCCCGTTTAAGGATTTTCATTTGTTGCCCGGATCAACTCCTCAAAAAGACAATAGTTTACCCAATAATGCACTTATTACATCTGTAGAAATTGCTGCCAATCCTTTTAATAAAAACTGTGCTTATGTTAAAATACGCGATAGAGATTCCTATGCATTTGCATTGATATCTGTTGCTGCAGCTTTACAACTAAACAATAAAAAAATTGTACAGGCCAGATTGGCTTCTGGTGGTGTTGCTCATAAACCTTGGCGTTGGTATGAAGCTGAGCAGTTTTTAAAAGGTAAAAATGCTACACCTGCAATTTTTAGCGAAGCTGCTTCCATTGCAGTAAAAGATATAAAACCATTATCACAGAATGGTTTTAAAACAACTATGTTAAAAGGTGCTATTGAAACGGCACTACAAAATTGTATCAAAATTTAATTGTTGTTGTAACCTTCATAAATTATTTGATCATGGGATTTTTTGATAATACACCAAATTTTGCAACACCTCCCGAAGGTCGTGTTGAAGGAATAGCCAAGGTAACGGGCAAAGGAAAATATGCTGCCGAATACAGTGTAAAAAATATATGTTATGGAGTATTGGTAGGTAGCACAGTTCCGGCGGGAGCCATAAAAAATATCAATCTAGAAAATGCGCAACAAGCTTCCGGTGTATTGGATATTATTACACATTTGCGCAAACCGCTTGTACCGGGCATGGCAGATGAAGCTAAAATAAAAGAAGCTCGTTTTGGTTTACCTGTTTTTCATACCAATAAAATTTATTTTAAAGGTCAACCCATTGCATTGGTAATTGCCGAAACTTTAGAGGAAGCAACATATGCTGCTTCGTTAGTAGAAGCAGAATACATTTCAGAGCCTTTTAATGTTGATTTTGAAACACATGCCAAAACAATCGAATTAAAAGAAATCGGAAAAGAAAAAGGAAGTGTAGATACCTGGAGTACCGTTCCTTATATAGTAGAAGCTGAGTTCAATATTAAAGCTCAAGTGCACAATCCTATGGAGATGCACGCTACTATTGCTGAATGGAAAAGCATTGATCAACTAAAACTATACGATAAAAATCAGGGCGTAAATGGGGTTCAAAGAACATTTGCACGATTGTTTAGTATTCCCGAGAAAAATGTAGAAGTAATTAGTGAGTTTGTTGGTGGTGGATTTGGATCAGGGCTTAGAGTATGGCCGCATGTATTGGCTGCGGTTATGGCTGCAAAGCAAGTTAACAGACCGGTTAAGTTGATGCTTACTCGGCAACAAATGTTTGCCGGAACGGGATACAGGCCTGCATCTTGGCAGAAAATAACGTTAGGAGTTGATGCTTCCGGAAAATTTGCTGGTGTTTTTCATAGAGCTAAAAACGGATCTTCGGTATACGAAAATTTTGCAGAAAACATAACTGGAACTACCCGATTAATTTATCATTTTGCAAATCTCAAAACTCAATCGGCTGTTGTTCCATTAAACCTTAGTACACCAACTTGGATGAGAGGGCCCGGTGATTGTACCGGTGTATTTGCACTAGAATCAGCCATCGACGAATTAAGTTACCAAATAAAACAAGATCCTGTTGCATTACGATTAGCCAACTTAGCTTTGGATAAAAATCCCAATACAGGCTTACCATGGTCAACCAATTTTATCAACGAATGTATTGTGAGAGGCGCCGAGCTCATTCAATGGAAAAATAGGAAAACATTGCCCAATCAATTGGTGGATGGAGATTGGAGTATTGGCTATGGAATGGCTGTAGGCATGTGGAATGCCGGCCGTGGTAATGCAAGTGCAGGAATTATCATGCAAAAAGACGGCAGCATTACGGTACAAACTGCAATGACAGATATTGGTACTGGCACCGGTACTGGTATGCAAAATATTGCCCATGAAATAACGGCAATACCTAAAAATAAAATCAAGATAGAATTGGGTAATTCAAATTTACCTCCGGCTCCAAGCCAAGGAGGAAGCAACGGAATGTCTTCGGTAAGTGGCGCTGTAGTTGCTGTAAGTAAGGCCCTAAAATTAAAATTAGCTGAATATGCAGTATCGCTCAATGAGCTTTACAAGGGTGTATCTGCCGATGAGGTTTTGTTATCAGCCAATGGAATTTCATTAAAGACGAACAACAATCAATTCGTTTCCTACACGGATATTTGGGAGAAAAATAAATTGACGGAAATTGATATTGAAGCCAGTTCCGGACCAGGTGCTGAACGCCAAAAATTTGCATTTTGTTCATCTGCTGCACATTTCTGTAAATTAAGGGTAAACCGTAAAACAGGTAAGGTAAAAATTGAACAAATGGTTTGTGTAGCTGATGGGGGCAAAATTGTAAATGATGAAGCTGCTACCAATCAAATGTCTGGCGCTGCAGTAGGAGGCATTGGAATGGCATTAATGGAGGGACATACTGTCGATGCTAAATTGGGTGGATTAATTGGAGATGATTTAGCCGGATATCATTTTGCTGTGAATGCAGATGCGCCAATTATTAAAATAGAATTTATTGGCAAACCCGATCCAAATATAAACCCCACAGGTGCTAAGGGATTAGGAGAAGTGGGTATTATAGGAACTGCTCCTGCAATTGCAAATGCTATTTACAATGCAATTGGCAAACGTTTAAGGGACTTGCCAATTTCACCTGATAAAATATTGATGGGTTAGAATAGTTTCGGTTTAAAAATATCACTGCAACATCAGACTATTAGATAGTGGAAAATTAATGTGCATGGAGCATCCCAATATGGGAGTAGAATTAATAATGATGGAACCATTAAAGAGCTCAACCCTACTAGTAATATTATAAATACCAATACCCTTTTTTTGCGTATTAGTATCAAACCCAACACCATCGTCATTCACAAAGAGGTAAATCACTTTTTCATTTCTACCCAATTCAATAGAGCAATTTTTTGCAGCTGCGTGTTTTAAAACATTGCTTACTTGTTCTTGAATAATTCTAAAAATAGTTAACTTAAAATCGTATTGAATATCGTTTTCAAAAAAACTATCTGAATTAAATTGAATATTGATAGTGTTAAGTGCTGCAACGTCTTCTACTATACTATCAATGGCTTTGACCAATCCAAAATCTTTGATTAATGGAGTGACTAAATTTTTAGTAAGCTTTCTAATTTCTTCAATTGCATTAAATATAAAATTCGCAGATTGCTTTAAAATTTCAGAACCACCTTCTTGCTTTTTTTCAGCAGAAGCAATATACATCATGGCAACAGTAAGTTGTTGGTTAACATTGTCGTGTAGTTCTCTACTTAAATCATGTCTTTCTTTTTCTTGAGCAATTATTACGGCTTCTGCAATTTCTTTTTGCTTGAACATTCTTTCTTCTTCCAACTTTTGTTCCATTGCAATTCTAGTACTCAATATATGTTCTAAATTTTTTTTCCTTTCAATGCTATATTGAATAGATTTTGCCAATAGTTTTTCTTCGAATTCTCCTTTTACTAAATAATCTTGTGCACCACTTGCCATTGTTTCCAATGCCATTTCTCTATCGGCCAAACCAGTAAGTACTATAATAGGAATATCAGCAGCAATTTGATAGATATGAGCAAATGAGTCTATCCCATAAGTGTCGGTAAGTGACAGATCTAAAAAAATCAAGTGGGGCTTGTTTTTTTTCAATAATAAAACGGCATCAGCAAAACTACTTGCGTGCAATATTTTATCAATGAACAATCTTGTTTTCCATAACAGACCTTCCAATACAAACAAATCTGCAGGATTGTCTTCAACTACTAAAATGGTTAAAAGTTGTTGCTCATCAGGCATATATTCTTTCGATTACATCTTTAAATTTCTCCATGACTACTTTTCTTTTTAAACTCATTTTTGGAGTCATCTCGCCTGTTTCGATTGTCCATTCACGGGGTAATAATTCAAACTTCTTTACCTGTTCAACATGATTGAAATAAGTGTTAAAGCTTTCTACCAGGCCTCGATATAGTTCTAATACTTTTGGATGATTCACTACATCTTCATTGGTTGTGTATGAAATATTTTTCTCGCGCATCCATTCAGCCAAAGTAGCAAATGAAGGCACGATCAATGCCCCAACAAATTTCTTTTCGGCACCAAGTATCATTACCTGCTCCACAAAGGGACTCTCTTTTAATTTATTTTCAATGGGCTGAGGCGCAACATATTTTCCTCCACTGGTTTTGAATAACTCCTTTTTACGATCTGTGATCTTTAAAAACTTATTCTCCTCCCAAACACCAATATCTCCAGTGAGCAACCAACCATCCACTACTGTTTCAGCAGTCAGATCGGGTCTTTTGTAATAGCCTTTCATTACGCAAGGACCACTTACTAAAATTTCGCCATCTTCGGCCAATTTAACATTGATACCTGCAATTGGAGGACCAACAGTTCCAAATTTAGTGCCTCCTTTCTCTTGCCTATTCACAGAAATAACAGGGCTATTTTCTGTTGGCCCATATCCTTCATATACATTTACACCAGCTGCATTAAAAATGCGTAAGAGTTTTACCTGACAAGCTGCTCCACCTGTAATAATATAAGAAATGTTTCCACCCAACGCCTCTCTCCATTTAGAAAAAATCAATTTATTGGCAATGGCTAGTTGCGTATTGTACCAAATACCTCCACTAATTCGGTTATCGTATTTCTCTGCTAAATCAACTGCCCAGAAAAATAATTTTCTTTTAACGCCAGTTAATGCAGCACCATTGGCCATTATTTTTTCAAATACTTTTTCCAATAAACGAGGCACAGTGGTAAAACCATCTGGCTTCACTTCTTTTAAATTATCGCCAATTGTTTCTAAACTTTCTGCATAATAAATACCAATACCACTAAAAAGATAAATGTAAGTACAGGTTTTTTCAAAAATATGGTTTAATGGTAAAAAGCTCAATACTTTAGAATCTGGGGCATCATTAAAAGGGAAACTCTCTTTCGCAAATTTTACATTAGAACAAAGATTTTTATGGGTGAGCATTACACCTTTTGGAGTGCCGGTAGTGCCAGAAGTATAAATAATGGTAGCAACCTGCTCTTCAGGAACAGTTGTTTTTATTTCATTTACTTGCTGCAACAATTTATCATTAGCTAAATCTGTTACCAAACTCCAATGTGCAGCACCCTCTATTTTATCGAAAGTGAAAACGGTTTTAATAGAAGGAACTTTATCCAGAATGCTATTTACTTTTAATAATAGTTCTTCGTTCGAAACAAAAATATATTTTACGGAAGCATCATGTAAAATGAATTGTAACTCTAAAGGATTGGTAGTAGGATAAACAGGTACCAAAATGGCACCAATTTGCTGGATGGCTAAATCGGCAAACACCCATTCTGGGCGGTTATTACTGATGATAGCTATTTTATCGCTTCCCTCTGGCGAAAAATCATTCCCACTCACGCCCAAATGCAATAAACCTGCACTAAACCGATTTACAATCTCAACAGTGTCTTGAGTGCTGTAATTTTTCCAAACACCTTGTTCTTTTGCAACAAGCATGTCTTTCTTTGGAAAATGAGTTAACTGGTGTTCTAGGCAATCAAATAAACGGCTATAATGCATAACAATCGAATATGAGCAATCAAATTAGTGAATAAAGTACAAATAAAAAAGATTCCTTCTAAATAGCTAATTGTACATATTCCAAAAAGCTATAAATACTATAACGGATTTGAAAATTCTAACAAGTGTTAATCTATTATATCAAAAATAATATTGCCCTATAGGAATTTTAAACACCCTACTCTGCTGAAACTGCTGGTATAGTACAAATTCTTTAGCATAAGCAACCTGCCATTTTACATATTCATTGGCATTATAAGTATCTCCTAAAATCCATTGATGATAGGCTGCTAAAATACCCTCGTTTTGAAGTTGTTGCCAATGATCAAATAATCGAAAGGGGTATTGTGTATTATTTGCAGTATTCCATTTTTGGAGCAATTCAATTTTTAGGGAGGTTAAACTATCGATATTAAAAGCAAGTCCAATATTTTGAACAATTGATTTCCAATTATCTAAAATAGCTTTCTCTAAATTCGAAATCGATCGATCATTCAGCTTTTGTTGAATGATATTTGGCTGAACTAAATTTTGGTAGGCGATTAACAAATAATTTTTCACTTCCGATGTTTTAGCAGAATAACTTTCGAGATTAATAAATATTTCTCCATAAAGCATTATGCGCAACCAATTTTGTTGATCGATATAATATTTTACCGCATTGAAATAGTTGCCACTATAATTAGGATCTAGCTCAATACCTTTCTCCCATTGAATAATAGCATCTTTCACATTTTTATCTAAAGCCAAGCTCTCTCCATATTCATTATAAATTACGCCACCATTCGGAAATTTTTTTAAAGCAACTTTGTATATTTTATTGGCATCTTTATACTGCGCAATTGCTTTATAAGACAAGCCAAGCACTTGAAATGATTTCTGGTCAGCATCTTGTAAATCAATAGCTATTTTACCTGCTTCAATGGCTTTAGCAAAATCTCTTTGTAAAAAATAGGCAAAAGATAAATTGGTGAGCAGCTCCATATTCAAAGGAGTTTGCTGACGTGCTTTTAGTAATGAGGTAACTGCATTGTCGTAATCACCTTGTTGTATAAATTGCTGTGCATTGGCTTGTAATTGATTAACAGTGAGCGTTTGAGCAGCAATACTTCCAGCAAAAAAACATAACAGCAAGCCAATGAATCCCTTTTTCATTAACAGCAATTAATCTGTAATCAAATTGGTAAGAAGCCCATCGCGTAATTTTGGTTCGAACCAAGTGCTCTTGGGTGGCATTACATTTCCACTATCGGCAATTGCAAAAAGTTGATCTATCGTTACGGGAAATAAACTAAAAGCAGCAGCCATTTCACCATTATCTACTCTTTGTTCCAAAGCACTTAATCCTCTAATACCTCCTACAAAATCAATACGCTTATCAGTACGTTGATCCACTATTCCGAGAATAGGTGTCAATATTTTTTCTTGTAATATACTTATATCTAATATGCCAATTGGGTCATTGGAATAGGTTCCTTCTTTAGCGATTAAACAATACCACTGGCCGCCTATATACAAACCGAATTGATGCATCAATTCTGGTCGAAAAGAATGCTTGCCAATTAAACTTACTTTGAAAGAATCATTTAATTTTTTGAGAAATTCTTCAGCCGTTAAACCATTCAAATCCTTTACAACACGGTTATAATCCATGATGAATAATTGATTGGAGGGAAATAAAGTAGTTAGAAAATAATCGGCAGCTGAAGTAGCTTTTACACCTAATTCTGTACGCACTTTTGCTGCAGATGCTGCACGATGATGCCCATCTGCAATATAAGTACATGGTACTTCTTCCTTAAACAAACGAGTTATTTCTGCAACAATTTCCGAATCGCTTACAATCCAAATAGTATGCTGTATTCCATCATCAGCAATAAAATCATAGGCCTCCGACTTACTGTTTTTCCACTTATTAACTAAAGTATCAATTGCATTATTATTTCTATAAGCTAAAAAAACATTGCCAGTTTGAGCACCAGAAATTTTGATATGATTGATTCGATCTAATTCTTTTTCAGGGCGGGTGAATTCATGTTTTTTGATAATCCCATTTTCATAATCATCTACACTGCTAACACAAACCAAACCAGACTGGCTTCTTCCATTCATGATTAATTGATAGATATAATAACAGTCTTTAGATTCACGAAACAATACATCTCTTTTAATGAATGCATCTAAGTTGTCCTTTGCTTGTAGATAAACCTCTTTAGCATGAACATCGATTTTATCGGAGAGATCAATTTCACTTTTGGTGATATGCAAAAAAGTATGGGTATTTCCCTGAGCTTCAATTTTTGCTTCTGCGCTGCTTAATACATCATAAGGTAAACTCGCTACTTGCTTTGCTAGTTGTGGTTGAGGCCTTAATGCTTTAAATGGTTGGATTTTTGCCATGTTGCAAATATCGGATTTAAAATACAAAAGAAATAATCTGCTTCAAACCCTTACTAGCCTTTCTTTTGAGCGAACGAATGCATTAAATTGCAAAAAACCTGCACACTTTCCAAAGGCAGTGCATTGTACATACTTACCCTTACTCCTCCAATGGTTCTGTATCCTTTTACACCAATCATTCCTTCTTGTTTACACAATGTTAAAAATGGTTCTTCCAATGCTGCATCATTTAGAAAAAACACTGCATTCATTTCACTTCTATCTTCTCTGGCAACTGGTGCATTAAAAATAGGCAATGCGTCAATAGTATTGTAAAGCAAATTGGATTTTTGTAAACTGCGTTTGCCCATTTCTTCCAATCCGCCATTTTGGATGATCCAACGAAGGGTTAACATACTCACATAAACAGCAAAAACTGGTGGAGTATTCATCAATGAACCTGCATCAATATGTTTCTGATAATTCATGATAGTAGGAATTGGGCGACTAATTTTTCCCAAAATATTTTTTCGTACTACTACTAAATTAACGCCAGCAGCGCCCATGTTTTTTTGTGCACCTGCATAGATTAAATCAAATTGATTAAAATTAGTAGGTCTACTAAAAATATCACTACTCATGTCGGCAACTAATGGAATAGAAGTAGATGGAAATTGATGCCATTGAGTTCCTTCCACAGTATTATTAGAGGTTATATGCAAATAAGCTATATTTTCAGGTATGCTAAAATGCTTATTAATACAACGATATTGTTGATCGCTGCTATCTGCCACTATTTTCACATTACCAAAATGCTTGGCTTCTTTCCATGCCTTATTTCCCCAAATACCATGATCGCAGTAAGCTGCGGTAGCATTGGTATCTAATAAATTCATAGGCACTTGCATAAACTGGGTAGTAGCTCCCCCATGCAAGAACAATACTTCATAGGAATCATCTAATTGCATCAACTGTTTTACCGATGAAATGGCTTCTTGCAAAATTTCCTGAAACCAATTGGTGCGATGCCCAATTTCCAATAAAGACAGGCCTGTATTGTTGTAATTTATGATAGCTTCTGCAGCTTGATGCAAAACAGGCTGAGGTAAAATAGAGGGTCCTGAATTAAAATTATGCAGCTTCATATTCAAATCTTGAATGGCAAAGTAAACCGATTATCTTTACATTATGCAACTCCCTTCTACCTTACTGGAAAATGCAGTGGCTCAATTTTCTAAATTACCGGGAATCGGTAAAAAAACCGCGCTGCGATTGGTTTTACACTTGTTGAAACAGGATGTAGATGAAGTGCAATTATTTGGAGAAACCATTGCTAAAATGAGGCGCGATAGTCGATTCTGCCAAAGATGCCACAATATTAGTGATGGAGATATTTGTGCTATTTGTGCTAATTCGGCCCGCAATCAAAGAGTAATTTGTGTGGTTGAAAATATTCGAGACGTCATTGCCATTGAATCTACCCAGCAATTCAATGGAACTTACCATGTTTTAGGGGGAATTATTTCTCCCTTAGATGGAATCGGACCCGACCAATTAAGTATAGAATCTTTGGTGAACCGAATTGCTTCTGAATCAGTGGAAGAACTGGTTTTTGCCCTGAGTCCTAATATTCAAGGCGATACCACCATTTATTATATTCAAAAGAAGATGACACATATAAATTGCCGAGTTACTACAATTGCCCGTGGAATTGCTTTTGGAGGAGAATTGGAATATGCCGATGAAATGACTTTGGCTAGAAGCATTGCCAATCGCTTACCAGTGCAGCAATATGTAAAATAACCTACCTTTATTGTTTAAACATCAAATACATGGTATGAAAAATTGGAAAAGAATTGTTTTAGCACTGGTATTAATTGGTGCAGTTACCGGGGGAATTATGGTATACCGCATTTTTACCAAACCACATAGAGATGTTACCAACGAAAAGGCAGTCAGCATTTCAGCCCAAGCTATTTTTGATGCATTTAAAACCGATGAGGCTGCAGCCAATAAATTATACCTTGATAAAGCCATTCAATTAAGCGGAGAAGTGTTAGACATAAGTATCAATCAAGAAGGAAAAACAGTCGTTAATTTTAAAACCAACGACCCCTTTTTTGTAATCAATTGCACTTTCAAAACCAACCCTGGAAGCCTGAAACCCGGTGATAGCATAAATTTCAAAGGAATTTGTATAGGTTATATTCCCGATGCTAATGTGGTGATAAACGAAGGGGTTCTTGTGGGGAATTAAGAATTAAGAGAGATGAATTAAGAATTAAAAGTTATTAAGAATATATAGTTATGAAAAAAATAATTAGCCTTTCAATTGGGATGTTGTTGATCTTCGGTACCATCGAAGCCCAAAAAGTATATGGTACTCGCAATGGCCAAATCAGTTTTATTTCTCCTACAGATGAAGATGTGAAAGCCGTGAACAATGAGCTTACTAGCAGATTGTCAGACAATGGCACAATGAGTTTTAGCTGCCTCATCAAAGGTTTTAAATTTGCCTATGCCGAAATGCAAGATCATTTCAATACAGACTATATGCAAAGCAACCAATTTCCTAGAGCCGATTTCAAAGGCACCATTACCAATATAAAAGAAGTGGTTTTTACTAAAAATGGTACCTACAAAGCCAATGTAAAAGGAGATCTAACCATGCATGGGGTTACTAAAAACATCATTGTTATTGGAACAATTACAGTAAAAGATGGCAAAATTACTGCTATTGCTAGCTTTCCGATCATCATGAAAGATTTCAAAATTGATGCATCGAGTGTTACAGAGAAAGTGAAAGCCGAAATCAATTGTATCTATCAATAATTTTGTTCAACACCAATCAAGACTTATCTTTGCCATCCATTCAGGCAGATTTGTTTATTGTTCAGCCTGGGTTCACCGATTCGTTCGGTACTATAGAACTAATAAACGTCTCGAGGTGACATACCATACATTTCCTGCGTTTATTGGTTGATTATTCAATCCAAACATAGTTTGGTAAAGAACCAATGTATATGCAAATAAAGGAAGCACTTAAAAAAAGAATTTTGGTAATAGACGGAGCCATGGGCACCATGATTCAACGCCATCAATTAACAGAAGAAGATTACCGAGGAGCGCGTTTTAAAGACTGGCACAGCGATGTGAAAGGCAATAATGATTTATTGTGCATTACTCAACCAGAAATAATTGTTGGCATTCACAAGGAATATTTAGGCGCTGGTGCTGATATCATCGAAACCAATACATTTAGCAGTACTACAATAGCAATGGCCGATTATGATATGCAATCATTGGCGTATGAGTTGAATGTTGCAGCAGCCAAATGCGCTAAAGAAGCCATCAAACAATACATGGAAGAAAATCCACACGCTACACCAAAATTTGTAGCTGGTGCTATTGGCCCATTAAATAAAACATTGAGCCTATCTCCAGATGTAAATAATCCTGGCTTTAGAGCAGTAACTTTTGATGAAGTTGCCACAGCTTATTATGAACAAATTGGAGGATTAGTAGATGGTGGGGTAGATATTATTTTAATAGAAACAATTTTTGATACACTCAATGCCAAGGGAGCTATTTACGCAACCAAAAAATATTTTAGAGATAAAGGTATTCCAGAATTACCCATCATGATCAGCGGCACTATTACCGATGCATCTGGTAGAACCTTGAGTGGACAAACATTAGAAGCTTTTTACACTTCAGTGATGCATGCCAATCCATTGAGTATTGGATTGAATTGCGCTTTAGGTGCAGCAGAAATGAGAAGCCATATAGAAGAACTTTCACAAATTGCAGCCTGTTATACATCGGCTTACCCCAATGCTGGCTTACCAAATGCGATGGGTGAATATGACGAACAACCCCATGAAACTGCTCATTTTATTGAAGAATGGGCCGAACAGGGCTTCGTAAATATTGTAGGAGGCTGTTGCGGTACTACACCCGATCATATCAAACATATTGCAGATAACGTTCGTAAAATTCAACCAAGACAATTGCCTGTTTTGGAAGCAACTATATAATCATGACGATCATTAAACCATATTTACGTCTTGCAGGATTAGAGCCTTTAGTAGTTCGCCCAGAAACTAATTTTGTAAATGTTGGGGAAAGAACCAATGTTACAGGATCAAAAAAATTTGCAAGGCTTATTAAAGAAAATAAGTACGAAGAAGCATTATCTGTAGCACGCCAACAAGTTGAAAGCGGAGCGCAGGTAATCGATGTAAACATGGATGATGCATTGCTTGAAGGAGTAAGCGCCATGACTACTTTTTTAAATCTCTTACAAAGCGAACCAGATATAGCACGCATACCGGTGATGATTGATAGTTCTAAGTTTGAAATTATCGAAGCTGGATTAAAATGTGTGCAAGGAAAATGTATTGTGAATTCTATTTCAATGAAAGAAGGCGAAGCCAAATTCATTGAACAGGCATATATATGCAGGGATTATGGTGCAGCAGTAATTGTAATGGCATTTGATGAAGTGGGCCAAGCAGACACAAAGGAAAGAAAAGTGGAGATTTGTCATCGTGCCTATAAAATATTAGTTGAGCAAGTAGGTTTTGATCCGCAGGATATCATTTTCGATCCCAATATTTTTGCTGTTGCTACTGGGATAGAAGAACACAATAATTATGCAGTAGATTTTATAGAGGGTACCAGAGAAATTAAAAAATTAATGCCACTTACTAAAGTGAGTGGTGGAGTTTCTAATGTATCTTTTTCTTTTAGAGGAAATGATCATGTGCGCGAAGCCATTCATTCGGTATTTTTATTTCATGCTATCAAAGCGGGAATGGATATGGGTATTGTGAATGCAGGGCAGTTGGTGGTGTATGATGAAATTGAACCTACTTTACGTGAATTATGCGAAGATGTATTGTTGAATAAAAACAATAATAATAACGAAGCCACTGAAAAATTAATTGTTCATGCAGAAACTGTTCGAGCAAAAGGTAAAGTGGAAGTGAAAGATGAAAAATGGCGCAATGAACCTGTTGAAAAAAGATTGGCCCATTCACTAGTTAATGGAATTACCGACTATATAGATGCAGATACAGAAGAAGCAAGATTAAAATACCCTCGCCCATTGGATGTTATTGAAGGACCATTGATGGATGGCATGAATATAGTAGGCGATCTATTTGGTGCGGGTAAAATGTTTTTACCACAGGTGGTAAAGAGTGCTCGAGTGATGAAAAAAAGTGTAGCTGTTCTTACTCCATTTATTGAACAAGAAAAAGAAGATAGAAAAAACGCACATCTTGCAGCCGGCACCACCAATGAGGAAACTGCCGGTGCTGCAAAAATATTATTGGCAACCGTTAAAGGCGATGTACATGATATTGGAAAAAATATTGTAGGTGTTGTATTAGGTTGTAATGGATATGATATTATCGATTTAGGGGTAATGGTGCCTGCTGATAAAATTTTAGAAGCTGCACAAAGAGAGCATGTAGACATTATTGGATTGAGCGGATTGATCACACCATCATTAGATGAAATGGTTCATATTGCCAAAGAAATGAAGCGTCGCAACATGAAGCAGCCTTTATTGATTGGAGGAGCTACTACTTCTAGAATGCATACTGCCGTTAAGATTGCGCCGGAATATGGTTTAGGAGTAGTACATGTATTGGATGCATCAAGAAGTGTTACTGTTGCTGGATCATTATTAAATAAAGAGTTGAAGCAACCATTTTTAGGTGACTTAACTGCTGAGTACACCAAATTGAAATTTGATTTCGATAATAAAAAAGTAGTCAAACAATATTTGACATATCCAGAAGCGTTGCAAAAAAAAGTAGCGATTAATTGGGATAATTATCAAACTGTTGCTCCTAGTTTTACAGGAGTGAAAGTATTGGACAATTACGATTTAAATGAGCTGAGGGGCTTCATCGATTGGAAACCATTTTTCATCACTTGGGAAATGCATGGCAATTTTCCAGAGATATTAACCGACAGTGTGGTTGGTATAGAGGCTACTAAATTGTACATCGATGCAAATGCATTACTCGATAAAATTGTAGCAGAAAAATGGCTAATTGCAAAAGGAGTAATTGGGTTTTGGGAAGCAGCGGCTGAAAATGATTCTGTTACAGTACAATCAGATAAGGGTGCAGTACAATTAGAATTTCATCGCCAGCAAATTAAGAAAGCGCCAGGTCAACCCAATTTATCGTTGGCAGATTTTATCAGACCAACAGGTGCAAGCGGATCTTCAGCAGATGATTCAACGAAAGATTTTATGGGTGCATTTGCAGTAAGCATTCATGGAATAGAACCTCATTTAGCAGCTTTCGAAACGGCTCATGATGATTATAATAAAATCATGTTGCAAGCATTAGCTGATCGGTTTGCAGAAGCATTTGCGGAAGTATTGCACTTAAGAACAAGAAAAGAATTCTGGGGCTATGATACCAATGAGCAATTCAGCCCTCAAGAATTGATCAAAGAACAATATACTGGTATACGCCCTGCACCTGGGTATCCTGCTTGCCCCGATCATACAGAGAAATACAAATTATTTGATTTGCTAAGCGCTGAAAATAATGCAGGTATTAGCTTAACTGAAAGCTTGGCCATGTATCCAGCATCATCTGTATGTGGTTGGTATTTTTCTCATCCTCAATCACAATATTTTGGAATTGGAAAAATTCAGCGTGATCAATTAGAAGATTATGCTAAACGAAAAAGCATGGATATTGCAACAGCAGAGAGATGGTTAAGTCCTATTTTAGAATAATTGACGACATTTGTATTATGAAAACTGTATCGATATTTGTATTGTGCGCTTTGTTTTTTTCATTCGCCGCAAACGCTCAAGAAAAAACAACAAAGAAGGAAAGAAAAGGAGAATTTTATTTTTCCTGGGGATACAATAAAGAATGGTATACCAATTCGAATGTGCGGGTGAATCAACCCTCACTTAATAATAACTATACATTAAAAAATGTTACTGCACATGATAATGTAGGTTGGGATCAGGGGATTTTTAATGTGCCTTTAAGCATACCACAATACAATTACCGCATTGGTTATTTTTTCAATAAGAAAAAGGGATTGGCTTTCGAAATTAATTTCGATCATACCAAACATATTTTAACCGACGGACAATCGGCGCGTTTAGTGGGCACTTTGGGAGGAAGAAATGTAGACACCAGTATTTTGTTTGCCAAAACAAATGGGTTTAATTATTATTTAAATAATGGTGCCAATTTTTTACTATTCAATATTGTGAAACGTTGGACTTGGTATGAAAGCAAGAGCCAAAAATTTAAAGTAGACTTTTTAGGAAAAGCCGGAATCGGACCAGTAATTCCACATGTTGAGAATACTTTTTTCGGTAAAGCCAATCAAGATGGATTTCAATTAGGGGGATGGAATATTGGAACAGAAACTGCATTAAAAGCCACCTTTTACAAAAAGGTTTTCTTGGAATTTTCTCAAAAACTCGATTACGCCCGATACAGTGGTTTAAAAGTGTATCAAGGAACAGCCAAAGAAGCTTTCTTATCGTATCAACTCATTTTGAGTTTGGGTTATACTATTCCGATGGGGAAAAGGGAATAAGTTCATCATATATTGTCGATTCAATTCGACATTATATATTCATAATTGTATTTTCAATTCGACACTTTTCATCAGAAATTGTATTCTGTATTCGACAGTTTTTCAAAATCATTCATTGGTCAATGCTGGCTACTCAATTGAATCAAAAGCTTTTCCAATCCTTTAGCATTAGGGGGTGGCGCATTTAGGTTAACAATTTTAAATGCTTTGTCAATCAAAATCATTCTTGGTATAGAAACAATGTGATAATCCTGAATATCATTTCTATCCACAATATACTCGTATTTATAAGTAATTTTTTTCTTTAAATAAGTCAACCATTGATCTTTTTGATCGTCAATTGAAACGGAGAGAAACACTACATCTTTATTATCCTTGAATAAATGTATCATACTATCTAAATAAGGCCTGTTTGCTATACAAGGCCCACACCAAGTAGCCCAAAAATCAAGATAAATAACTTTATTCTTAAAAGTAGAAAGGGAAACTTTATTAAAATTCAAATCAGTTAACAAAAAGTCTTTTGCTTCATCACCCACATTGATCTTAGTAAGCTCATCAATCGTCTTCATTAAAGCATTTTTATAAGTGATTGTACTTATTTGATTAGCCTCTTTTTTTAGCTCATTTATTTCACTTTTATTTTCTAATGAAAGTGCTTTGTCCTTAATTTCATTACACTTTATCCAATCCTGAATTTTTTGAGGAATTATCGTTCCTTTAGGTTGGTACTTAATTACTATGCCCAAAATGTTTCGATACACTCCCAACTGCAAATTTTCTTCTTTCAAAAAATTGATGGAATATTTTTGAATTAAAGGAATAGTTAACGAATCAACTTGCTTTTTATAATAGGGCAAACTATCTTTACTGATTTTCTTGACATAAGTGTAATAAAAAGATATATTTGACAAGCTATTAATTAAATCTGCATTACATCTAGCTAATTCAAGACGAAAGAATTTACTATTTACTTTTTCTTTAATAGCTAAGAGGTCTTTATTTCGATTATTATACTGTTTTAATACATATTCAATTGTTGATGGAATAGTTGACTGAATACCATCTTCAGCTTCGAGGTAAGAACCTTGTTTTGGATATGGAGTACTTTTTAGATAGGTGTTTTCAATGGAGTGTGTGCCATCAAATAATGCTTTTTGTGGATTGAGGTAATCTATTGTTACCCTAATTTGATCACTGGGGGATAAATAAACGATGTTTCTTCCAATTCGAAAATAATTAGGCTGGCTTAATGGAAAACTAATTTTAAATGAGGAATTACTATCAGTAACTATTTTTCTTTGCCCATCTTCAATATTTATACCTTCAAAATCAGATTTATCTTCAACTAATACAGCATTATTAAAGTTATATAGATAACCGTTTAAATGAACAGAATTCTTTTTTTGTCCATAAATAACATTTGAAATAAATAATAAAAAGAAGAAAAAATTTTTCATAATAATTTTTAAAAAATTGGTTAGCTAATTAAAATAGCTAACCAATTGATGATTCTAAAATCTAAAACAAGCCTTTATTGTTTTTGAGGTATCAGTTCCACATACACCTGTTCCACAATATCTATCTACAGGACAATCTGCATGAGATGAACGACTATCGTTACATGGATCAATTTCATCAGTTTTACCTTCTCCACCAATTAATTTTTTCTGAGCATTTCTACTCAAAACAACTCCAAGTTTTTCAAATTTTTGTTTCATAAATAATAGTTTAAGCCATTC
>JANOQC010000129.1:0-5072 GCA_031422175.1 Sphingobacteriia bacterium
AACCACCTTGGGCAACTTTTGGTGGATTAATAGTCAAATTCCAATATACTCGATTCAACCCTTTTGAACTTGAACCATTCAAGTCTTTAATTTTTTCATTATTTGCATTATAGATTTCAATCTTTACTCCACTATTACTTCTTTCTTTTAAATAATAATAGAATGTGGGAGCTACACCATCACTTCCTCCATTCCATCCTGATAAATTATCAGCTGGGCGAGGAAATTGAGGTGAATATTCGTATTTAAAATTTTGAATTGGGTAAAATATTACAGGTTGATTCACATCGGATTTTACCAATTCACGCAATGGTTGAATATTGTCAATAATATAAATGCCTCTTCCATGTGATGCAATAACCAGATCATTGGTTTGTGTTTGAATTTTAATATCTCTAACCATATTATACCATGGCATATTTTGGTATTTACTGCGCATCCAATTCTTACCTCCATCTAATGAAATAAATAAACCCATTTCTGTTCCAAGAAACAATAATTTTTCGTTCTTAATGTCTTCTCTTATCACATGGGCAAAGCCGGTGAACTCTGTTGAAGAGAATTTGTTCCATGTATTTCCACCATCTGAACTCATTACAGCATAAGTGTGCATATCGCCATACATATGGTTATCCAGCGTTACATAAATTCTTTTGGAATCTAAAGAAGAAATTTCTATACTACTGATCCAAGTATTTTCTGGTATGCCCGTTTTCCAAATACCCGCAGCTTTATTTTGCCAAGTCTTTCCGCCATCTGTAGTTAATTGTAAATTACCATCATCTGTTCCTACCCATATGATATTTTCATTTTTAGGATCTTGAGTAAGCGTAAATATGGTACAATGGTTTTCTGCACTGGTATTATCACCAGTTATACTTCCAGTATTTTTTTCTGCTTGGTTGATTTTATTGGGATTATTGGTAGTTAAATCTGGGGATATTCTTTGCCAATTTTTTCCATCATCATTCGATTTAAATAAATACTGTGCAGCAGTATATAAATTGTATATTGGTTTTCCAGCAGCATTTTTTTTGGTAGAATTTCCCATGATTATAGGCGTATTCCAATTCCAACGATGTTCATCATCTCCTTCCATTTTTTTTGGTCGTACACCATAAGAAAGCCCTGTTGATAAATCAAGTTTGTTCATTTCTCCTCCTTGTGATTCGGAGAAAATGATTTTTGAATTGACCAAACTAGGTTGTACCCAAAATCCATCGCCGCCATTGATCCATCTCCAATCAACAGCAGTAACGCCTCCAGGTGCAGAGCTTGGTGCCATCCAACTATTATTGTCTTGCAATCCACCATATACATTATAAGGAACTTGATTGTCTGTAGATACATGATAGAATTGACCTACTGGAAGATTGTTTAAAAAACTCCAAGCAGTTCCACGGTTGGTACTGGTATAAATTCCTCCATCTGTTCCAAGAAACATCATTTCTGGATTATTGGGATTGATCCATAATGCATGATGATCTGCATGAGGCGGAACACCTCCTGTAAAAGCACCACTCCATGAATTACCTCCATCATTGGAGAATTGAAAATCATAAGCTGGGCGGTATACTCTTTTAGGATCTTTCGGATCATATACCAATGTGCTGAAATAAAAAGGACGTGCAGTTAAATTTTCATTGGATGTTTTCTTTGTCCAAGTTTCGCCTTCATCTTCAGAAATAAATATACCCGATACTTTTGCTTCTACAATTGCCATTAATTCGGATGGTTTGGAAGGATTAATGGTAATAACGATTCTTCCAAATTCCCCTTCAGGCAAGCCTTTCGTTAGTTTATTCCAAGTTTTTCCACCGTCTGTAGATTTAAATAAACCACTTCCTGATCCACCTGAACTAAAGGCATAAGCTTTTCTTCTGAATTGCCACATGGAGGCAAATAAAGTAGCTGGTTTAGTTGGATGCATAGCAATATCTGCACATCCTGTTTCTTCGTTTACGTACAAAATTTTATTCCAGGTTTTTCCTGCATCATTTGTTTTATATAACCCTCTGTGTGAAGATGCATTCCATAATGGACCTGGTGCTGAAACATAAACTGTTTTTTTATCAGTAGGATCGATTAATATTTTACTAATTCTCTCTGTACTATCCAATCCAATTTTTTGCCAGTTATTTCCTCCATCAGTTGTTTTATACAATCCATCTCCATATGAAACAGAATTTCGCATATTGCTTTCTCCGGTTCCAGCATACACAATTTTAGCATTGCCAGGTTCGATTGCCAAAGCTCCTATAGATTGACAATACTTATCAAATAATGGAGTAAAACTAAGTCCACCATTTTGACTTTTCCAAATTCCACCACCAGCCGTTCCTACATATAAATTCAATTGACCATCAGCACTAATACCATCAAGGGCGGTAATTCTTCCACTCATAGTTGACGGGCCTAAAGACCTTGCTCCCATTACTTGAAAATAAGAGGAGTTGATGTTGGTTTGAGCATTTGTACTTAATGCAACAATCAAAAAAAGTCCAGCAAATATGTTTTTTAATCTCATAAAAAATAGTTGAAAAAAAAACTGCTACCGGCCTCAGTTAATGTTGAGTACAATAGCAGTTATTATTAGTGAATATTAAAATTAGTTTCCGTTAAAAATAGTCATATCAACTGTTGGATTAACAGTAACCTTTGTAGTTACCATCATCATTTGACCTTGGTCTTGTTTGAATGCAATTTTAATACCAAAATCAATCAATTGATAATCTAAATATTTTACAGAAGTCTTAACTTCCTGACCTTGCTGTTTGGTAATTGATTCTATTTTATAAACCAAATAGGTTTTTGTATCAAAGAAATAAGTTTTATCGTTGCCACTTTTGCTAGTTAACTTGATTTTGAAATACTCATTGCCATCTTCTTCATCTTTTCCTAAAGACTCAACTGAAGAACCTTTTGCTTTGTAGTCGATGAAAGCATCCTGAATATCTAAATCATCTACTTTTTGCTTCAACTCATCATCTGTAATAGGACTAAGCGTTGCCTTACCGCCAAAAGGATTTTGAGACCATCCTTTGGTTGGAGTAGTAATATCTATAATTTTATTTCCCTGAAATTCTGCATCTACACGTGCGCCTTTCATTTGAACTGCTTGCATGATAAAAGGGATAGCAATTCCTTGCACTTCAATCTGACCTTCTACTTTTATAGACTGTACTTTAGACCATTTTTCAGCACCGCCAATTGCAGTAATATACTTAGCGATTACCTCATCCGCTGTTTGAGCGTTCACAGTAAAAGTGGCTGCAAATAATACAGCGATCGATAAAAAAACCTTCTTCATAAATGATTGTTTAATAGTTTATTACGCTATTGGTAGCGATAGAGTGCAAAATATTACAAACGGTTGAATATTCACTTGAAAAATTGCCAGCGGCAAATAAATTAACACAAAAGGCTTATTTGCATGATTTAAGCACTTCCTCTGCTGCAAGTGCATTGCCTAAGGAAGCGGCTTGTTGAAAGTCTTTGCAGGATCCGTTAAAATCTTTTAAACGTTGTTTTGTATAACCCCGATTTAGATAAAGATCCGAATTGGTTTTATCGATCGAAATAGATTTATCATAATCAGCCAATGCCGAAGCCTCCATTTTTAATTGCCCCTTTGTAATAGCTCGATTAAAATACATATCGGCCGTTCCTTGCATTAATTGCATGGTTTTATTATAATCACTTAAAGCATTGGAATAATCTTTTGCTTTCGCCCTTTCTATACCTCTGTTATAATATACATTTCCAACAGATGCATCTAATTGTATTGCAGTTGTATAATCAGACAATGCTCCTTTTGAATCATTGGTTCTACCTTTAACAACTCCTCGATTAAAATACACATTGGCATATCGTGGATTTAACTCCAATGCTTTATTGTAATCTGATAATGCAGCAAGATTATTTCCCATTTGATCGTATTGGATGCCTCTATTAAAATAGGCACTAACATTAGATGGATCAGCAATGATTGCATTTGTAAAATCTTTAATTGCATTGAGGGTGTCATGTAAAGTAACTTTTACAACTCCTCGATTAATATATAAATCTGCACTCTTGGGTTTTAATACAATGGCTTTATCAAAATCATCTAACGCTCCTTTATATTGCTTCAATTCTTTTTTAGCAACTGCCCTATTAAAAAAAATATCTGAATTGGATTGATTTTCTTTTGCAGCTATATCTAAATCGGGTATTGCACCAGAAAAATCTTTCAAATTCATTTTACACAAGCCCCTATTAAAATAAGCATTCGGAATGGAGGGGTCCATACTGATTACTTTATCGTAATCCAACAAAGCACTCCTATGATCACTCAAATTGGTTTTCATTACAGCCCTACTAAAATACATATAAGGAGCTGGGTCAATCTGAATTGCCCTATTATAATCTGCAATTGCTGGTGTATAATTTTTTAGTTTTGCCTTAATATCTCCTCGGTTATAATAAGCACTAGCAAAATTGGGTTGTACTGCTATAGCACTGGAATAATCTGCCATTGCTCCGTTGTAATCTTGATAATTGGCTTTTTCGAGCGCCCTATTAAAATAGGCACTTGCGTTTTTAGGATTGTATAAAATGGCTTTACTATAATCTTGCATTGCTCCGTCTCTGTCTTGCATAGCCGACTTTACAACTCCTCTGTTAAAATAAACGTCTCCTAATTTAGGATTTAATGATAAAGCTTTATTGTAATCGTTCAGAGCCCCAGCTAAGTCTTTTACTTTTTCTTTTTCTATTCCTCGATTGAAATAAACATTTGGATAATCAGGATCCATTTCAATCGCAATATCATAATCACTTATTGCTCCCTTGGCATCGTTCATCATACCTTTAATTATACCTCTACTAAAAAAAAGGCTTGCTGTAGAGGAATCCAGTTCAATAGCAAATGTTAAGTCTTCAACAGCACCAGTATAATCTTTCAATTCTCTTTTTGCAGATGATCTATTTACATATAAATTGATATCATCAGGTGTTAACTCTAAGGCTTCGGTATAATCTTGAATAGCCCCTTTAAAATTTTTAGCCGCAAATTTTTGAACACCTCGTTT
>JANOQC010000130.1:0-2148 GCA_031422175.1 Sphingobacteriia bacterium
GGCTGGGAGATAAAAGGGATTTGTTCATTTATATTAATCGCTTTTTACCGGAACAGGTATTTGCCTGTTAAAAATGCTTTTAAAGCGGTTACCAATTACCGCATCAGCGATGTGGCATTGATGCTTGCCATGTGGATGATGCATCACCTTACCCAGCAGAATATTAATTTTTCTCAGTTGGGCGAAGCCAAAGAAATTGCCATAGCAGCAAATCAAACCGGCATGGCAATATTTATTGTTTGTATGTTGATATTGCCGGCCACTATTAAATCGGCACAGTTCCCTTTTACTACTTGGTTGCCAAGAGCCATGGAAGGGCCTACTGCTTCCTCTGCTATTTTTTACGGTTCGTTGAGTGTACACATCGGAGTTTTTCTATTGTTGCGTACACATCCTTTCTGGGAAGATATGTTGTGGGCAAAAATTGTGATAATAGCAATTGGCGCAATAACTGCAATAATGGGAACGATGATAGCAAGGGTGCAGCCTACGGTTAAAACACAAATTGCTTATTCATCAGCTGCACAAATTGGTTTGATGTTTATTGAAATAGCGTTGGGCTTTCACTGGCTGGTGTTAATCCATTTTGCAGGCAATGCTTTTTTAAGAACCTACCAGTTGCTGGTTTCTCCTTCTGTGCTAAACTATTTGGTACATCACCAGTTTTTTCATTACGTTAAGCCAACACAAAAAATAGTATCTAAAATAAAAGCATCGATATACATGCTGGGCATTAAAGAATGGAATTTGGATACTTTCATGTTTAACTACCTATGGAGTCCTTTTAAATGGATTGGAAAGAAATTACATTTTTTGCAATCGAATATTTTTATCGCCATTCTTGCCATTGCTGGTGTGGCGCTCTTGATTCTCGGTTATACCAGTCAGGATAGCATCCCGTCTTTTGACGGAGCATTGCCAATTGGTTTGATGAGCATTGCATTGATGGTTATTCTTTTTGCTTTCTCTTTCCGTAAGTCGGCTTTTAAAGCATGGATATATTTAATAACAGCCCATTTGTTTATAATGGCGGCAGTTTTATTTAATGCTCCACATATCAATTTGATAGAAATTATTTTTTATGCAAGTGGTGTACTGTTTGCTTTTTTTCTGGGATATTATTGTTTGCAAAAAATTAAAAAAATTGATAATGATATTTCACTCAACCAGTTTCATGGTTATGTGTACGAACAAAACACAACAGGTTTTTTATTTTTAGTATCAGCGATGGGTATGTTGGGTTTTCCATTAACCGCTGCTTTCATAGGAATTGATGTGATGTTTACTTATGTTCACAGTAATCAAATAGCATTAATTGTTCTGATGGCACTTTGTTTAATATTTATTGAGTTATCAGCTTTCCGTATTTTACTACGTATCTTCTTTGGTCCGCATAAAAAATTAAATCATCCGGTCGCATTCAGGAGTTCATAATTTTAGGAATGAAAAATTTAGGCGTTTCATTATTGTTGCTGTTATCATTGTACTCTCATGCTCAAAATGACCGGGTGAATGATTTTAATAACACTAACTGGTTTCAGACGTTCAATACCATTGCCCTTAATAAAAAATGGAGCCTTCAAGCAGAATACCAATGGCGAAGAGAAAAGGGATTAAAATATTGGCAGCAAAGCCTGCTGCGTATCGGTGCTAATTACAAACTAAATGATAATATAATTGCACATGTTGGATATGCCTGGGCAGAAACATTTCCTTA
Source organism: Sphingobacteriia bacterium (assembly GCA_031422175.1). GTDB lineage: Bacteria > Bacteroidota > Bacteroidia > Chitinophagales > Chitinophagaceae > Sediminibacterium. The sequence goes on from JANOQC010000130.1 coordinate 1,718, forward strand.
TGGTGATTATCCTATTGCTAATAATGGCACATTTCCAGAACATCGTTTGTATGAACAGTTAACTTTGAGACAGCCAATGGGAAAAGTATTATTCACCCATCGCTTTCGTATTGAACAACGTTTGCTCGGAAGAGTGAGAGCAGGTACAGCCGGTAACAGGGAAATTGAAGACTGGTTTTTTCTGCATCGCTTCCGGTATCAGTTTAGGACACAGTATCCATTTTGGGTAAAAGGAGATAAACAATTATACGGTGTTGCCGCAGATGAAATATTTATTGGAGCAGGAAAAAATCTCGGCACTAACATTTTTGATCAGAACCGTATTTTTTTATTGCTTGGTTTCAAGTTGAATAAAAAAATAACCATAGAAGGTGGCTACTTCAACCAAACATTGCAACAGGGCAGAAGAATAAACAACAGTACCATTATGC
>JANOQC010000131.1:0-8305 GCA_031422175.1 Sphingobacteriia bacterium
ACTTCAGCTTGGTATGCACCAGGTGCTGCAGGGGCTGCTTTAGTAGAAAGTATTGTACGTGATCAGAAAAAATTATTTACTTGCTGTGTTAGTCTTGATGGAGAATACGGTCAAAAAGACATTTGCTTAGGTGTACCAGTAACAATTGGTAAGAATGGCTGGGAAAAAGTACTGGACTTTACATTAAATGCCGATGAACAAGCCGCATTTAATAAAAGTGCAGAAGCCGTTAGAAGTATGAATGAGGTGTTAAAGACGCTTTAATTTTTTTCTGCTTTTATTTAAGCCCACGATTTTGCAGCCTCAATGATGGCCTGAATATTTTGTTTTTGCATACAATTAAAATGTCCTTTGGGGCATTTTTTTGTGCCATAATTAGAACAGGGTTGACAGGAAAGATTCGGAACAATAAAATTTTTATAAGCAATTGAATTTGCATGCGCAACCAATTGATTAATGCCGTAATAAGGCTCAACATCTAATAACGGAGAGGTTCCTCCCCAAATAGCTAGTACTTTTTTATTTAAAGCACAAGCGATGTATTGCAATCCTGTATCATGAGATATCACCAACTTAGATTGACGTATGAGGTCTGCAGATTCATGTAAACTAAACTTACCACAGGCATTATAAATTTTAACAGTATTTATAGATGCAATGGCATGTCCCTCTTTTGCATCTTCCTTTCCACCAATTAAAACAACAGGAAAATCTAAAGCAGCACAAAGTGTTTGCAATTTTTCTACAGGTAATTTTTTAGTATAATAAGAAGCTCCAATTACTATTGCCATAAACCCTGCAAGATGCGAAGTTGGTAAATCAGTTGCTTGAATATGATGATCTTCAGGAATAAAATAATCCAATCCCATTCCATCATTTACTACACCTAAAGGAGCCACAGCATCCATACATCGATCCGTAATATGCCTTTTGGCCATTTGATTAATTCCCAACTTGGTCAACAAAAATTTAGCCCAACTTTCTTTATTGTATTCATATACTGGTACATTCAATTGAAATTTAATGATAGCGGTTCTAACATTTTTATGCAAATCGATAATGCCATCAAAATGTTCCATTTTAAATTGAGCAATCAATTCATCTAAATTATTATCGTAGTAATGAAAATGATCTATATATGGATTGGCTTCAGTTACTACTTTAAAACTTCTTTTAGTTAAAAAATGAATTTCAGCGCCTTCTACTTGTTGTTTCAAACACCTAATTACTGGAGTTGCTAGCACTATATCTCCAATGGAAGAAAAACGAATTACCAAAAACTTTTTCCGTTTCGGAAATTCAGAATCGCTTGTGAGTAACTGTTTCTTTTTTTTTAAAAAAAGCATGGCGAAGGTTTCTTGCTTACTTAAGGTAATTCAGTTGTTTCAATATAATTCAAATCTTTATGAAAAGTTTCTTCTGTAAAATAGAAGGCTACCATTGTTATAGCTATAATGATGGCTCCAGTAATAATACCACTTTGCAATAAGCTATATCCCAATGATTTTTGAAGTAAATTTAAAAATAATAAATTAATTAATGGCAAAGCACCTCTTACCATATTGGGTATTGTTGTTGCAGCGGTTGCCCGTAAATTGGTTCCAAATTGTTCTGCTCCCATGGTTATAAAGATGGCCCAAAAACCAGTACTAAAGCCCAATAAACCACAGATGGCATACATCCTACTATCGCTATTATTAAAGCCACTATAGAATAGTACCAAAGCCATTATGCACAATAAATAAAAGGAAAGTAATGCTTTTTTTCTACTCTTAAAATACTGACTTACCAAGCCTATCAATATATCTCCAATAGCAATGCCAACATAAGCAAACATAATGGCCCTTCCACTTTCAATATTATTATCTCCATATAACTCTTTTGCAAACCGATTGCTTAGGTTTACCAATATACCAATCACATACCAAGTTGGCAACCCAATTAAAATAGCTAAAATATATTTCTTGAATCTTTTTCGATTATTGAAAAACATAAAAAAATTACCTCGCTGCACACCTACTTGGTGTTTTACGTTTGTAAACATTCCACTCTCCACAACGGAGATTCTCATTAACAATAATCCTATCCCTAATCCCCCTCCAATTTTATAACACAATCTCCAATCGTTGGTGGCTTTATAAATAAAATAGGCAAATACAGCACCAAACAAACCTATACCCGCTACCAATGAAGTTCCAATCCCTCTTTTTTCTTTTGGCAATAATTCACTTACCAAAGTAATACCTGCTCCCAATTCTCCAGCCAATCCAACACCAGCAACAAACCTGGCCCAAGCATACTGGTCTACTGTTTGAACATAACCCGTTATAAAATTAGCAATTGAATACAATGCAATTGAACCAAAAAGTACACTTAGCCTTCCTTTTTTATCGCCAATTGTGCCCCATAGAATTCCACCAATTAGCAATCCTACCATTTGCCAATTGATAATTCTTGTACTGGCTGCTAACACTTGAATTTTATCTGTTAGCGCTACGCCAATGCCTTGTAAACTAGGCTCCCTCACAATTGTAAACAACAGCAAATCATAGATGTCTACAAAATATCCCAATGCTGCAACAATTACTGGTAGCGACAGAACGCCCATTTTTTTTGCTGTCATAAATACAATTTATCATTTTTTTCAACAATCAATGTTCTATAAAATTTAGATTTTTTCCGAAACTTTCTTTGATATTGATTGCTGCAAAAATGGCCAGCCCCATCAATATTAAGCCAGTTATCCAACCTCCTGTTATATAGCTTCCCGTATATTCTCTAAGCACTTTAAAAAGTAAAATAATTAAAGGCAAAGCGCCTCTCACCATATTTGGAACAGAGATGGCTGTTGTTGCTCTTAAGTTGGTGCCAAACTGCTCTGCACTCATGGTAATGTAAACAACTGAAAATCCCGTTCCAAAACCTAAACCAGCGCAAATCCAATACATACCCTGCGCTGTTCCTCCATCTTGCAAAAAATACAAGACCATGAAAAAAATAGTAATCGCATAAAAAATAAACAAAGCCTTCTTTCTGCTTTTTAAATAATTACTAAGTAAACCAACCGTCAAATCTCCAAAAGCTATAGCTCCATATTGGTACATAATTGCTTTTCCAGGATCAATATCCTTAATGCCAAATGCGGCCCCAAATTGATCAGAGAATGTAACCAAAACACCAATAACATACCATGCAGGTACTCCAATTAAAATACATTTCAGGTACCTAAAAAAGCGTTCTCGATTTTTAAAAAGCATCCAAAAATCTCCTCTAACAATATTGGTTTCTTTCAATTCACTAAATAGGCCGCTTTCAAAAATACTCACCCTTAAAACGAGCAATGCCAACCCCATACCTCCACCAATGAAATAACAAGTACGCCAATCAAAATTTTCTTTTAGAAAAAAAGCAACTACAGCACCAAATATGCCAAATCCTGCTATTACTGATGATGCAATTCCGCGTTTTTCTTTGGGTAATAATTCACTTACCAAAGTAATACTTGCTCCTAACTCCCCTGCCAACCCTATTCCTGCAATAAATCTCATGATTGTATATTGAGGAACAGTTGTAACAAATCCATTGGCAATATTGGCAAGAGAATAGAGTAAAATAGATCCAAAAAGTACACTTAACCTCCCCTTTTTATCGCCCAAAATTCCCCAAATAATACCACCAATTAATAATCCGATCATTTGAACACTAATGATGATTTCACCTTGATGAAATACTTCATCAGGTGATAAACCCAATGAAGCTAAACTGGTTTTTCGTATAATTCCAAATAATAATAAATCATAAACATCTACAAAGAATCCCAAAGCACCAACAATTACAGGGAGAGAGAAAATACCATATTGCTTTGATTTGGTCATGCTAAAAAGTTCATAGAAGTTGATAATTTAAGAACCAACATTTTAATCATCCCCTCAGAAACTATGCTTATTCTTTTTTACTAAATACTAATTTTATTATTACTGGAGCAGTTGTAATAAATACAATTCCAAGAACAATCACTTCTAAGTGTAGTTTCAAATCGAAACCAAATTGAGCTAGAATCCATTTCTGTAAAAAATGACCTCCTATTAACATACTCGAAACCCAAGCAATACAACCAATAATATTATAAAAGGAAAATTTCTTATGATCCATTTGAACAATTCCTGCAACAATTGGTGCAAAGGTTCTGATGATGGGAATAAATCTAGCAATTACAATTGCACCTCCTCCATGTTTTTCATAAAAATCATGTGCTTGAACAAGGAACCTTTTTTTAAAGAAAATATTTTCTTTCCAATGATACATTGTTGGACCTACTTTTTTCCCAAACCAATAGCCTGTTGTATTGCCTAAAATACCGGCAATTGAAATCAAAATGATTAATTGAAATAGATCTATGAATTCATTACCCGTTGAAAAAAATTCATTCGCAATATTGGAACTATAAATTCCTGCAACAAAAAGTAGACTATCTCCTGGCAGAAAAAAACCAGCAAATAATCCTGTTTCGGCATACACCACAAATAAAATTAACCAAAGCCCACCATGTTCTATATAAAACTGAGGCTGAAATAATTGTGCCCAATGAAAATCGGATAAAATTTGGAGTAACATATACCTTTCTTTCTATAAATTAATTGGTTGCTTCTGGTTGTAATTCGCCTTCCCATTTACTCACAACAGATGTTGCTAATGCATTTCCTAATACATTGGTTCCTGTTCTAAACATATCACAGAAATGATCAATTGGAAGTATTAATGCAACGCCTTCTGGAGGAATTTTAAACATGGCACAAGTTGCTAATACAATTATTAAAGATGCTCTAGGCACACCTGCAATTCCTTTACTGGTAAGCATTAACACCAATAACATAGTTAGCTGCTCTCCTATTGGCATATGAATACCGTATGCTTGTGCAATGGCTAAACTTGCAAAAGTCATGTACATCATACTTCCATCTAAATTAAAAGAATAACCCAATGGAAGAATGAAGGAGACTATTTTATTCTTACACCCAAAACGCTCCAATTCTTCGGTTAGTTTAGGAAAAACTGCTTCACTACTTGTTGTGCTAAAAGCTACTAATAATGGATTGGCAATATGCTTTAAAAGGCTTTTCATTCTTTTTCCAAGAATCAAATAACCAACAGTGCAAAGTATTAACCATAACAAAGCAATACCCAAAACAAAATATCCAAAATAAATAAAATAGAAACTAAAAATACTCAACCCTTTTTCTGCAACTACAGCTGCTAATGTTCCAAAAACACCAAAGGGAGCAAAATTCATTACATAGCCAACAATTTTTAAAATGATATGAGATGCAACATCAAATGCTTTTATAAGTGGTTTTGCATAATCACCCAAATTTGCTGCTGCAACACCAAATAAAATAGAGAATATTACAATTTGTAATATTTCGTTGGTGGCCATTGCATCGAAAATACTCGATGGCACTACATGCTCTATGAATTTCTGTAAAGAGAATTCAGTGGTCTTTCCCATTAAGTCTTTTAAGCCAGAATTATCTGCTTGAGAAAGATCAATATATGATCCTGGTTGGAAAATATTCACCAACAACATGCCTAATAATAAACTCACTAAAGAAGCGCTTACAAACCAAAGCATTGCTTTACCACCTACTCTGCCAACAGTTTTCAAATCACCCAATTTGGCTATTCCAACTACTAATGTGGTAAATACCAATGGGGCAATGATGGTTTTCACCAATCGAATAAAGATGGTTCCCAATAATTTTATATTCTTCGAAAATGAAGCAATGGTTTCTGTTGCCGCTGTTTCATGAACAATATAACCTGCCACAATTCCAAGAACCATGGCTATCAAAATATAAATCGTTAGTTTATTCTTCATCAAGGAAGTATTTGAAACGGCAATATAGCCGTTAAAATTGGAAAACCCATACACCGAATTTGTTTAAAGTTTTGATGTTTAAAAGGAATATAATGCCTATTTTGCTCAATCATTTGAAATAAGAACCCAATTATTACCATTATGAGTTTATTCAGAAAAAAATCACTCTCTGCAATGCTTGCATCTGCAGAAGATGGAGAAAAAGGATTAAAAAGAACACTTGGAGCAGGAAACTTAATTGCCCTAGGTATTGGAGCCATTATAGGTGCTGGATTGTTTGTTAGAACTGCAGCTGCTGCAGGTCAAGCATCAGGACCTGCCGTTACCCTTTCTTTTGTTGTAGCAGCTATTGGTTGTGCATTTGCAGGTTTGTGTTATGCAGAATTTGCTTCTATGATTCCTATTGCAGGAAGTGCATACGCATACTCCTATGTTACTATGGGAGAATTAATAGCTTGGATTATAGGCTGGGCATTAATTATGGAATATGCCCTTGGTGCTGCAACGGTTTCAATTGCATGGAGTGAATACTTAAATAAGTTGTTTGGAGGGCAAATTCCCTATGAATGGTGCCATTCGCCTTTTGAAAGCTATACTGATTCATTAGGCGTGCTTCATGCGGGAATTATGAATGCTCCAGCATTAATAATATTATTATTAATTACCCTACTATTAATTAAAGGATCACAAGAATCTGCAACGGTAAATGCTATCATTGTGTTTGTAAAAGTGGCTATTGTAATTTTATTCATTGCTATTGGATGGCAGTTTATAAAACCAGAAAATCATACTCCTTATATGATACCTGCAGGAACTGCAGCAGTTACCGACCAAGCGGGCAAAGTGATTGCTGATTATTCAGGATGGAATAAACATGGATGGGGAGGTATTTTAGGAGGTGCAGCTATTGTGTTTTTTGCATTTATTGGATTCGACGCAGTATCTACAGCTGCTCAGGAAGCAAAAAATCCAAAAAGAGATATGCCGATTGGTATTTTGGGCTCATTGGTTGTTTGTACTATTTTATATATCCTATTCGGACACGTTTTAACCGGAGTAGCCAACTGGAAAGATTTTGTAGATCCTGAAAAAGGTCGTGAAGCATCTGTAGCCTACGCTATTTCTACTTATATGACCGGATATGGTTGGCTGGCTAAAGCAGTTACCATTGCAATACTTGCTGGATTCTCTTCGGTTATTTTAGTAATGTTGATGGGTCAAAGTCGTATTTTTTATACCATGAGTAATGATGGATTAATTCCAAAAGCATTTGGAGAATTACATCCAAAATATAAAACACCATATAAAGCCAACTTAATTTTATTTGTATTTGTTGGATTATTTGCTGCATTTGTACCTGGTCATGTTGCAGGAGATTTAACCAGTTTTGGTACTTTATTTGCTTTTGTTTTAGTAAGTATTGGGGTTTGGATATTAAGGGTTAAATCCCCTGAGATTGAAAGACCATTCAGAGCTCCCTTAGCTCCTGTAGTTTCTGTTTTGGGTGCATTAATTTGTTTAGCAATGATTGTAAGTTTAGATACCAATACATTAATTGCAGCGTTCGGATGGATGGCAGTAGGATTGGTTGTTTACTTTACTTATAGCAGAAGTAGAAGTAAATTAAAAAATCCAAGTGAAATTGTACCGCATGCGTCGGATTTTGAAAAACATTAATTTTTTAGTTTGAATAGAAAGCCGTCTCTAATTCTGGGACGGTTTTTTTATGCATTTTCGTTGGCAGCTAAGCTACGATGCGTTAATTTTGCACTCTCATTATTAACTCTTAATTCATAATTCCAAATGGGAAGAATATTTGAAGTACGCAAAGCAAGCATGTTTGCCCGTTGGGATAAAATGGCCAAAAACTTTACCCGTATTGGTAAAGAAATTGTAATTGCAGTAAAAGCAAACGGACCAGATGTAGCAACCAACCCAGCGTTGAGAAGGTGTTTCCAAAATGCAAAGAGTGTTGGAATGCCCAAAGACCGTGTAGAAGCGGCTATCAAGCGTGCAATGGGCAAAGACACTAGTAACTATGAAGAAATTTTGTACGAAGGATATGCGCCTCATGGTGTGGCTCTATTAGTGGAGACTGCAACTGATAACCATGTAAGAACAGTTGCCAATGTGAAAAGTCATTTTAATAAAGGACATGGTGCATTGGGCAATAGTGGTAGTGTGAGTTTTCAATTTAAAAAAATGGGCGTATTTAAGTTGAATCCAGAAGGGGTTAATATGGATGATTTAGAATTGGAATTAATTGATCATGGTTTAGATGAATTAGGAGAGAGCAATGATGATAATGGTAATTCTATATTAGTATTGAGATGTGCTTTTGCTGATTTCGGAAATTTACAAAAAGCATTGGAAGATAAAAGCATCGCAACTTTGAGTGCCGAATTAGAATGGATCCCAACCACTACAGTT
>JANOQC010000132.1:0-4584 GCA_031422175.1 Sphingobacteriia bacterium
ACTTTTTTAATTAAAATGTTTATATTCGGTTTCAATTAGTACACTAAAAACTAAACAATATGAAGAAAATTCTATTTATTGTGTTTGGTATTATACTCGGAATGAGTACTATTCAGGCACAAAAAATGACCGTTAAAGGCAAGCTGACCGATTTTAAGGGAGGGTCTGTATCGGCAGCCACGGTTAAAGAAAAAGGAACTACTAATACTGTTAAAGCAGATGAAAATGGTAATTTCTCTATTTCTGTAAACTCAAACGCAGTTCTTCAAATTTCAGCAATTGGATTTGACAGTAAAGAAGTTTCTGCAAATAATGCGGCAAACATTTCACTTACAGAAGTAGTAGATAATCTGAGTGAAGTGGTTGTTACAGCTCTTGGCATAAAACGAGAGAAAAAAGCATTGGGTTATTCAGTACAAGAAGTAAAAGGGGAAAACCTTACTATTGCTAAATCTTTGGACGTAAGTTCATCAATTGTAGGTAAAGTAGCTGGTGTACAACTGGTAGGTTCTCCAAGTTCTACTTTTGATAATGCAAATATATTAATAAGAGGAGTAACCAGTTTAGGACCAGTCTCTCCAATTTTTGTTGTTGATGGAACTATAACTGACCAGTCTGCAGTTTTGATGGATAATGTTGAGAATCTGTCAGTATTAAAAGGGCCTGCTGCAACTGCACTATATGGTCAGCGAGCAGCCAATGGCGTTGTAGTAATCACCAGTAAAAAAGGAAGCCGTAAAAAACAAAGTAGTGTAGAATTAAATTTAGGGGTAACAACGGAGTCAATATCATTGTTACCTAATTATCAGAATCAATATGCAGGTGGTTACTCATCATCTTATACAAGCAATGCTTCTTTAGGGCCAGGTTTATTAGATGATCAAGGTTATTATATTTTTCAATTCAATCCGGCTGTTCATCCTGCATCTTGGTCTTCATTCGCAGGGCAACGTATGTTAGAGTATGGTGCTGATGAAAGTTGGGGACCCAAAATTGATGGGAATAATTACCGACCTTATTGGAGTTGGTACCCAGGTGCCGATTTTGGTAAATTAACACCAATGGTGGCACAACCGGATAACATAAAAAACTTTTTTCAAACTGGTAGAAATCTGAATAATAGTGTTGCTATGACAAATAGCGGTGAAGGATATAATTTCAGGTTTACATATGGTAACCAAAATCGAACCCTTGTTGTTCCGGGTGCATTAAGAGATCAACATCAGTTAGGTTTAAATGGTTCTTATGATATTGGAAAATACATTACTATATCCAATGACCTTACCTATACTACGGCCAAAACAACCGGTAAACCACAAGAGGGATACCGATTAGATGGTTTAAACGTAACACAGAATTTTAATCAGTGGTTTCAACGTCAGTTAGATATTAGCAGAATGCAAAAGTACCGCGAAGATGCAGGTAATCTGAATTCTTGGAATATCGGAGATCCAAATTCTAGTGGTGATTTATCGGTTTATGGTGCTCCTCAATATTGGGATAATCCATATTTTGTGATTAAAGAAAATTATGGAAACAGCACCACAAATCGTATTGTGGGCAATTTAGGACTTAATATTAAATTTAATAAACACCTTAATCTTCAATCTTATCTTAGAATTAGTCAGTTACAATCTACTTCAGATTTTAGAGTAGCAACAGGTGGATTACAACTTGATTCATACGAACAAACACAAAGTATTAACCGGGAAATGAACTATGAAACCAACTTAATGTACAATAATAAGTTTGGGAAATTTTCAGTTGATGGATTCTTAGGAGGCAATATACGTAGTAATGTATTTGATCAAATGTATTGGGCAACTGCAGGAGGATTAAGTGCACCAAATTATTTTACAATTGGTGCTTCCATTGCTCGTCCAACAAATACAGTTGGATATGAAAGAAAGAAAGTAAACAGTGTTTATGGAAAAGCTTCAGTTGGGTATAATAATTTTTTATACTTAGAAGGTACTTTGCGTAATGACTGGTCATCATCTTTACCAGCAAATAGCAACTCTTATTTATACCCTTCCATAAGTACAAGTTTCATATTTACAGAATTATTGAAAAGTGCTGGTACTTCTAGTTGGTTAACATATGGAAAACTAAGAGGTTCTTTTGCCTCAGTTGGATCCGACCTTGGGTTCAATCAAGTTAATCTTGCTTTAAACAATGGTAATTTATATGGGGCTAATCCTTCAATTTCTATCGGTGATCAATATAGAAGTGGTACCATTAAACCTTCACTTACCAAAGCATATGAAGTTGGTATGGAATTGCGTTTATTTAATCGGGTAACATTAGATGCAACTTGGTATCAGAACAATAATACTGACCAAATTATTCCTCTAACTGTTTCTCCAACAAGTGGGTTTTCTACAGCACAAGTAAATGCTGGTAATATTCAAAACTCCGGAATTGAAATTTCAATTTCAGCATCTCCAATTGTTACAAAAAACTTTAGTTGGGATATCAATTTAAACTGGGCAAAAAATTCAAATAAAGTAATTGCTTTATACGAAAACACAACTACATATGTTGCCGGAACAAACCGTTACGACACAAGAGTTGAACATAGAGTTGGTGCAGAGTGGGGAATGTATGTAAGCCGTAAATGGAAGCCAGATCCAACAGGTAAAACAAATTTACCATTAATCCTTTCTAATGGACAACCTGATTATAATATTAACCAAGATATTGGAACCGTGCTTCCTAAATGGACTGGTGGAATTTTTAATTCTTTTAAATACAAAGGGTTTGACCTAACATTCTCCATTGATTTTCAGAATGGTGGATTGTTTTACTCTGAAACCCGCAACTTTAATACTGGAGCAGGACTGTCACAAGAAACGGTGGGGGTAAATGATAAGGGCAATGATTGGAGAGATTATCCAGGGGCGTATACTTTAGCAGGTGGTAATGTAGGTAAAGGGGGTATGCGTATTGATGGAGTTTTTGCAAATGGAGCAACTAATAATCGATATATTTCTGCTAGAGCTTTTTGGTATACTGCTCGTCAAAGAGATGCAAGTAATTACATTTTGAGTGCCTCTTATGTAAAATTACGTGAGATACGTTTGGGGTATGCAATTCCATCTAAAATTTTACAATCTTTAAAAGTTGTAAAAACAGCCAATATCGGTTTTATCATGGGTAATGCTTGGTTAATTTGGGCTGATGCGAAACAGTACGGAATTGATCCATCAGAATTGGAAAGCTATGACAGAGAAGGTGGTCAATTATCACAATCACGCCAAATTGGATTTAATCTTCGTGTAGGATTCTAAATTTTTATTATTAAATCATTTATTATGAAAAGAATATTAACCATTTTATTGGCAGTTTCTCTGGGATTATTAAGCTGTAATAAGTTTAATGACATTAATGTGTCTCCTACTGCACTTGCCAACCCAACAACTAGAGGGTTGTTGACTAATTCTCAACAAAGCATTCCTGGCTTAATGATGGGTGCTTTGGGTAACCTTTATTCTCAATACCTCTCTGAAGGCCCATATCCTGGAGGATCTTTGTATTCCGACCGAAACTTTGCTTTTGGTGGCTGGTATACTGGTCCTTTGTATAATTTAATAAAGGTTATTGAGTATAATACTGCAAGTAGCCCATTTGCAGATCCAAACCTCAATGGATCTTCGAGTAATCAAGTGGCAGTTGCCAGAATATTAAAAGCCTACCTTTTTCTCCAAATGACTGATCGTTGGGGAGATATTCCTTATTCGCAATCTTTAAAAGGTGCAGATGCTTTTGCACCTGTGTATGAAACACAACAAACTATTTATACAGATTTGTTTAAGGAGTTGAAAGCGGCTAATGATCAAATCAAAACTGCAGAAAAAGGTGTGGTTGGAGACATCATGCTTGATGGAGATATGTCAGCTTGGAAGCTTTTTGCTAATACAACACGTATGATTATGGCATTGCGTTTGTCGAAAGTAGATGCTGCTAAAGGGAAAACTGAGTATGATGCTGCTATAGCTGATGGGGTAATTACATCAAATGCACAGAATGTCAATTACAAATTTATTTCTGGAGATCCAAACAACTACAATCCTTGGTATAATAATTATTCTGTAAGTTTTCGTAATGACTACGCCATCAGTAATACGATGACTAATTATATGTCTCCAAAGAATGATCCAAGACTGAAAGTGTTTGCTGAAATTCTTCCTGGTAACGTTGTAAAAGGATTAACATATGGAAGAAACGCTGCTGTAAATATTCCTGCAGCTTTTAGTAGAGTTGGAGATGCTTTTCGTGGTGCTGGTTCTAAGCTGAATATTTATTCTTATGCCCAGGTTTTATTTATGAGAGCAGAAGCAGCTAAAATTGGCTATGCTACCGGTGGTGATGCAGCAGCTGCAACTGCTTATGCTTCGGCAATAAGCGCTTCATGGGCTGAAAATGGTGTTTCTGATGCTGCGGCATTGGCTACTTATATGGCTCTGCCAAATGTTGCATATTCAGCTTTAAACGGATATAATCAAATAATGACAGAAAAATGGGTTGCTGGATATTTGAAAGGTTATGAAGCTTGGAATGATTGGAGAAGAACAGGATTTCCTG
>JANOQC010000133.1:0-9215 GCA_031422175.1 Sphingobacteriia bacterium
TCTGTTGCTTTATTGAAACGTACATTACTACACTTTAAAAAAAATGTGGTGTAAGCTATATGTGTAATAATAAATGCAAGCATCCCGCCAATAAAAAAAGATGTTCCTTTGAAAATTAGTAATACATCTCCAATAAAAGCTGCAATTAAACCAATAAAAATGATGCGTTTACTTGTAGGGTATGCATTTTTACGAACATTCATAAAAAGATAACCAATTAATATGGGCATTAATAATAGTTTGCTGATATTTCTGTATTCAATTTTTTCTATATAAATAAATGCACAATGTGCAAATAACACTACCCAAAAAATAAAGATCCCATGTTTTTTTATGACTTGCATTCTTAACTGCTTTATTGAATGGGTGTAAAATAATGGGATTTTATTAATAAAATTGCAGCTAATTTTACAAAATGGAAATGGATGACACTATTTTTTTTGACTATTGGAGTAAAAATAGACAAAAAGAGAAAAGCAGTAAAAAGGCTTTTTTAGTTGGGCTTTCTTCGGGTTTTGCAATTGGGGGGGCTTTATTAATTGCCATACTTTCTGGATGGTATCAACGAGCAACGATGGTAGCAAACAGTAAGATGAGTTCATTTATTCTATTTCTTGCAATCTTAATTATATCCGTATTTATTGCTTTTATCTATCAAAAATTCAAATGGGAAACGCTAGAGCAGCGATATTTAGAAATAGTAGCTAGAAAAAATAAAAATCTTCAACAGAAGCAGCCATAATCCATAGATTTGCGTCTTTTAAAATTAAACATAGGAATGAAAAAATCAGTTTTTGCCTTTATAGGCTTAGTATTATTGTCTTTGTCTTGTGGGAAAACAACAGATTCTGGATGTGTTCCAGTGCTTGCTGCAGTTGAAAAAGTGGCAATGATTGCTTATTGTACCGCAAATAGTATCAATTATACAGAGCATCCAAGTGGTATTTTATACGAAATTGTAAGTGCTGGAACTGGCACTGCTCCTACTCTGGCATCAACCGTTTCTTGTTTATATACCGGCAAATTAATGACTGGTGTTACATTCGACGCAGCAACCAGCAATCCGGCTACATTTCCTCTGGCAAATGTAATTGAAGGTTGGAAAATTGCTATCCCATTGCTCAAAACAGGCGGAAGAATCAAAATGGTCATTCCTTCTGCATTGGCTTATAGTTGTGTTGGATCTGGATCAATTGGCCCAAATTCACCCCTATTTTTTGATGTAACACTGGTTCAAGTTAGATAATATATTATTAATTTAATATATATTTATAGTTGGTGCTTAAAACAGCTAACCAAAATATACCTCATTCCCCTATCTTTGCCAACCTGAAAAAATCAGGATTAAACAATACGTAAACCGTTACTAATATGCAACTGAAAGGTTTAGTGCGTTTTTTTGCAATAGCACTTACATTAATCTGTCTCTACCAGTTATCCTTTACATGGTTTGTTCGCAACCATGAGTCTGAAATGGATAAAAAAGCCAGCGCATGGCTTAAACTCTACCCTAGTCCCGAAGCTAAATATCCGGGGAACAAAGAAATGCAATCTGCCTATGCAGATTCATTAGGAGATTTAAAAAAAGAGCGATTACAACGTTTGTTAGATAGTACCAAAGATGTGAAATTAGCTTTTGGTTTAACTACTTACCGCAGTGCAAAAGAAAAAGAGTTAATGCTCGGATTAGATTTGCAAGGTGGAATGAGTGTTACTATGGAAGTTGGATTAGATGCTTTAATTAAATCTTTGTCTAACTATTCAAAAGACATTAATTTAAATAAAGCAATAGATGCAGCTGTAGCTCGCAAAGCGAATAGTGGTGCTAACTTGATTACTTTGTTTTTAGAAGAGTATAAAAAGGTTAGTCCTGATGGAAAATTAGCTCCATTATTTACTGCAAGAAGCAATAGTGCTTTAAAAATAGACGATAACAATGCAAAAGTAGAAGACTATCTAACAAAACAAGCGGAAGCAGCTTTTAGCAATACCTATAGAATTTTAAGAACAAGAATTGACCGTTTTGGTGTTGCATCTAATAATATCAATCCTGATGCTGCTAAAGGTAGAATCAATATTGAATTGGCTGGTGTAAGCGATAAAGAAAGAGTAAGAACTTATTTACAATCAACGGCTAATTTGCAATTTTTTGAAGTATATACTTTGGAAAACAATGATGTACAAAGTGCAATTGTAGCAGCAGATAAATCTGTTCAAGATTACTTGAATGGTGCAAAAGCAATTACCCCAAGGGATACAGTAAACAAATCAACTGTTGCAACAATTGAAAAAGCAGCTACTGTAGATACTACAAAAACTGCAACTATTTCTACTTTAGCAACGGATACCAATAAAGCAGTTTCAGCAAAAGCAGATACTACTAAAGCAAATTTGAATACAAATCCAATAGTACGATTAATTCAGTTTTCTCAACCTTATCGTTCCGATAATGGTAAAACTATTTTTCCTGCTGCCATTGGATATATTCAATCAAAAGATACTGGTACGTTGAATGATTACTTGAGAATGGAATCAGTGAAATCTAAGTTTCCTTCTAATCTTCAGTTTTTATATGGAAAGGCTGAATTAGACGATCCTAAAACAAAAGATATCTTAACCTTATACGCTATTAAAACTTTAGACAATGGTCAGGCCGAATTAGAAGGCGATCATATTTCTGGAGCATCACAAGATTATGACGAGCGTGGTCGAATTGCCATTAAGATGAATATGGATAGAGTTGGTTCTGCTATTTGGGCAAAAATGACCACTAGAAATGTTGGCAAACCTATTGCTATTGTGTTAGACAATTTTGTTTACTCAGCTCCTAATGTAAATGATCCAATTACTACGGGTAATTCTCAAATCAGTGGAAACTATTCCATCAAAGAAGCAAAAGATCTTTCTGAAATTTTAGAAAGTGGAAAATTACCTGCTCCTGCAAAAATTGTTCAGAGCCAAACAGTAGGGCCAACTTTGGGTAAAGAATCCATTAAAGGTGGTGCAATGTCTTTTTTAATTGCATTCTTAGTTATCTTTTCTTTAATGTTATTGTATTTTAATACAGGCGGTTGGGTTGCTAATATTGCGTTGATTTTAAACTTACTTTTTACCATTGGTGTGTTAAGTGCCCTAGGGTTCACTTTAACTGCTCCAGGTATTGCTGGTTTAGTACTAACCATTGGTATGGCGGTAGATACCAACGTAATTATTTTTGAGCGTATTAAAGAAGAATTGTCCAAAGGCAAAAACTATGTAAGTGCCGTGAATGATGGATACAGAAGGTCTTTGTCTCCTGTTTTAGATGCACACGTTACTACATTATTAACTGCTATTATACTTGCTTATTTTGGACTTGGCCCAGTTTTAGGTTTTGCTACCACTCAAATCATTGGTATTTTATTGTCTTTGTTTTGTGGAATTTTAGTATCAAGATTAATCACTGATTGGTACACCAATAAGAACAGAAACTTCGAATACTTTACATCAATTTCTAGAAGTATTTTTAAACATGCTTCCTATAAGTTTATTGAATATAGAAAGTATGCGTATGGTTTATCTGCTGTTATTTTAGTATTAGGTGTGGCTTCTTTCTTTAATGGATTTGATGAAGGTGTTGAATTTGCTGGTGGTCGTAGTTATACTATTAAGTTCGACAAAGCTGTTGATCCAGATGTTATTCGCAATGAATTAAAAGTAGTTTTTGGTGAAGCTCCAATTATCAAAACGGTTGATACAAAAAACCAAATTAATATTACCACTTCTTATAAGATCAAAGAAAATGGAAGCAATATTGATTCTTTAGTGGAGAAAATGTTATTCAATGGGTTACAGAAACATTTGCCTGAAGGAACAAGTTTCAATACATTCGAAACTACCTACAAACAGTATTCTCAAACAGTTTTACCAACTATCTCCGATGATTTAAAAGCAGGTGCAACTAAAGCAACCGTGTTTGCCATATTTGCAATTTGTTTATATATATTCATTCGTTTCCGCGACTGGAGATATTCATTGGGTACTATTGTTGCCTTATTACACGATGTATTGGTTACTTTAATTGTTTTCAGTTTCTTAAGAAAGGTAGTTCCTTTTCCTTTAGAAATTGATCAGCATTTCATTGCTGCAATACTAACGGTAATTGGTTTCTCCATGAATGATACCGTAATTGTATACGATAGAATCAGAGAAGATAGCAAAATCATGATTGGAGTGGATAATGCTTCAATTATTAATAAAGCAATCAATCAAACATTAAGTAGAACCATCATGACCTCATTAACGGTGTTCTTAACCATTTTGATTTTATTTATTTTTGGTGGAGAAGTAACACGCGGATTTGCATTCGCCATGTTAATTGGAGTGATCACTGGTACCTATTCTTCTATTTTTGTTGCAGCTCCTATCCTAGTTGATTTTGGTAAAGGAAGAGCTTTGGGAAGTTCAGCATCTAAGAAATAAATTATCAACGTATTAAATAGAAAAACCCGTTCAAATGAACGGGTTTTTTATTGACTAGTATTTAAAAAATAGATTCGTTGCTTATAATTTTATTGCGAGAAAAATTTATACGGCAAAAGAAGTACCACATCCACAAGTTTTACTTGCATTCGGATTGGTGAATGTAAACCCTCGAGAATTTAATCCTCCTTGCCAATCTACTTCCATTCCATATAAATACAATCCATGGCTTTTGTTCATGATACAGGGTACTCCTTCTATTTCAAATAATTCATCATCCGCTTCAACTTTATCAAATCCAAGTACATAAGTCATGCCACTGCAACCTCCACCTTTAACACCAACTCTAAGCCGTTGTGTAGTATCAAACCCATCTTCTCCCATTAATCGGTTTATTTCTGTAATTGCCCCTGCTGTAAGACTCACAGGTGTATTAGTAATTATTGTTGCTTCCATTTTAAGTCTGTTTATACAGCAAAGTTAAGCTATCCATCCATTCGGGCTTGAATATGCAGTTTCGATAAAGGAAAATTTCAAAGCCTCTATTTTAAATAGCTCTCATAGCAAATATGTATTATAACTTTAGGACTTCGTAATGTGCTGATATATGGGTTTATTTACTAGAAAAGTAATATATTCATAAATGAGAAATTTTCCAACTTACACCTTAGCTGCTACTCTATTTTTATTGCCATTGTTTGGTTGGGCAGATACTTATCCAGTTAACAAAAATATAGATGTTCAACATTATTCATTTAAGATTGGTTTGTCTGACAGTACTGACCAAATATATGGTAATGCACAGATCACAGTACTATTTAAGAAAGCAGGGATACAAAGTTTTCGCTTAGACCTTATTAATAAAACTGCTGATAGAAAAGGTAAAGGAATGGAAATTGATGGTATTGAAATTGCCGGCACGCCGATTATTTATACCCATCAAAACGACGAGGTAATAATCAGTTTACCAAAGCCTTCCAAAGTAAATGCTACAATAATTTTTACCATAACTTATAAAGGAATTCCAAATGATGGGTTAAGAATTGGCGCTACAAAATTTGGGGATAGAAGTTTTTTTTCTGAAAACTGGCCCAATAAAACAAGAAATTGGTTACCTACTTTAGATCACCCTTCAGACAAAGCTACTTCCGAATTTATAGTTACAACACCAGCTCATTACAAAGTAGTATCTAATGGATTGTTGCTAGCAGAATCCGAGCTGGGCAACAATACTAAACTTACTCATTGGAAACAATCTGTACCTGTATCTTGTTGGTTATTTGTATTGGGAGTAGCCGATTTTGCAGTTAAAAATGTTGATGAGTTCAATGGAAAATCAATTCAGTCTTGGGTTTATACAAAAAACAGAGATGCTGGGTTTTACGATTTTGATGAACCCACTAAAAAAGTTTTGGAGTTTTATAGTAGCTATGTTGGCCCTTTTGCTTACGAGAAATTGGCAAATATTCAATCGGTAATTAGCGGTGGTGGTATGGAAACATCTTCTGCTATATTTTATGCTGAAAATTTAATAAATGGCAAAAGAGAAATACGAACTAGGGATGTTGTGATTCATGAAATAGCGCATCAGTGGTTTGGTAATGCAGTTACGGAAACTACTTGGGATGATGCATGGCTAAGTGAAGGGTTTGCCACTTTTTTCACGCTGTTGTTTATTGAAAACGAATATGGGAAAGAAGCATACACCAAGGGAATTATCAAATCTAAAAAAACAGTTTTCGATTTGTCCTTAAAAATGCCAGACTTTAGCATAATAAGCCCAAGATCAGCTGAAAAGGAACCTGTAACAAGTGGTATAACTTATCAAAAAGGTGCATGGGTATTACATATGCTCAGAAATTTGGTAGGTGATATAAATTTTCAAAAAGGTATTAAAGCATATTATGCAAAATATTATAATGGCAATGCAACTACAGATGATTTTAGAAATGAAATGGAAAAAGCTTCAGGTAAAGACTTAAAAATATTTTTTACACAATGGTTGTATCAACCAATTAATCCAGCAATAAATGCTATTTGGCAATACGATGTTGCCAGTAAAAAAATAACTATTCAATTAGAACAAAATCAAAAAGAAGGTATAATATTTACGATTCCTGTTGAAATTGGTATTTATACATTAGGAAACAACACCCCAACCATTTTTAAAATAAACCTCAGTAAAAAGCAACAAGAGCAAAGCTTTATTTTTGATGGATTGCCTGAAAAATTAGCATTGGACCCCAATAATATTTTACTCAGCAACAACAGCATTTCAAAAAAGCAATAGTTCGATAAGTTAACAGTATTGATGTATCTGCTGATCTGCTTTGGTTGATACAATTCCTTACCTTCGTAAAAATCGATTGGCGTATGGATAGTTCAACCTTATTAAGCATAGTATTTGGATTGGCAATTGTGGCATTTTTAGTTTACATATTGGTTATTCAACCTAAAAAAAATGAGCCGATTCCTAATTCACAAAAACAGCATAGTCCTTTACAATTACAAGCATATGAAAGACTACTTTTATTGGTAGATAGAATTGCGCTTCCCAATATAATCAGCAGAACCCCAAGTGAAGGATTATCTGCAAGAGATATGCAATATGTGCTAACCAAAAATATTCGGGAAGAATTTGATTACAATGTTACTCAACAGATTTATGTAACCCCAGAATCTTGGAATGCAATCAAGAATTTAAAAGAGAAAAATATTTTATACATCAATCAAGTTGCTCAAGAATTACCATCTGATGCAATTGGCATGGATTTACAAAAAATTTTATTAACCTTTTTAGTTAATGAGCCAAAGGCGAATTTGCATGAGCTTGTAAGCGAAGCATTGAGTTTTGAAGCAAAAAAATATTTATAAAGAGCTAATTAATAGGTTATGTCTTCAAAGAAAGTATTTACCGACAGTGGTATAGAAATTAAAAATCTATATACTGCTAAAGATATTCCTTCTTCCAATACCGGAGATGATTTGCCTGGTGAATTTCCCTATACAAGAGGCGTTCAGGCCGATATGTACCGAGGAAAACTTTGGACAATGCGCCAGTATGCTGGGTTTTCAACAGCTGAAGAAAGTAACAAGCGATATCATTATTTGTTGTCTCAAGGTGTAATGGGGTTGAGTGTTGCATTTGATTTGCCCACTCAAATTGGGTATGATAGTGACCATGCTTTGTCGGAGGGTGAAGTGGGTAAAGTTGGTGTTGCAATTGATTGTTTAGAAGACATGGAAAGGTTGTTTAAAGGAATTCAACTAGAAAAAGTAAGTACTTCTATGACCATCAATGCTACTGGTTTTATTTTGTTGGCATTTTATGTTGCATTGGCAAAAAAGCAAGGTGCCGATCTTACAAAAATTACAGGTACCATACAAAATGATATATTAAAAGAGTATGCAGCAAGGGGAACTTATATTTATCCTCCCAAACCTTCTATGCGCATTATTACAGATATTTTTGAATGGTGTAGCACTGAATTACCAAAATGGAATACCATCTCCATTTCTGGATACCATATTCGCGAAGCAGGCAGTACTGCTGTACAAGAAATTGCTTTTACACTAAGTAATGGCAAGGCTTATGTTCTAGCAGCATTGGCTAAAGGATTAGATATTAATGTTTTTGGTAAACGCCTTTCTTTCTTTTTCAATGCACATAATAATTTGTTTGAAGAAATAGCTAAGTTCAGAGCAGCTCGTAAAATGTGGGCACAGATAATGAAAGACTTGGGTGCAACCGATGAAAAAGCATTGATGCTTCGATTTCATACACAAACTGGTGGCGCTACTTTAACTGCACAACAACCATTGAACAATATTAGCAGAGTTACCATTCAATCATTAGCAGCAGTGCTAGGAGGCACACAGAGTTTACATACTAATGGATATGATGAAGCACTGAGTTTACCAACAGAGGAAGCAGCAAGAATAGCTTTAAGAACCCAGCAGATTGTAGCTTTTGAAAGTGGTGCAGCTGATACAGTTGATCCTTTAGCTGGAAGTTATTTTATTGAGTCTTTAACCAATGAAGTGGAAAATAAAGCTT
Source organism: Sphingobacteriia bacterium (assembly GCA_031422175.1). Lineage (GTDB taxonomy): Bacteria > Bacteroidota > Bacteroidia > Chitinophagales > Chitinophagaceae > Sediminibacterium. Next base: position 8,519 of record JANOQC010000133.1, read on the forward strand.
GGGAATTGATTCATAAAATTGATGCCATTGGCGGAAGTGTTGCTGCTATTGAAGAAGGATATATGCAAGACCAAATTGCGCAAAGTGCTTATGAATACCAACGTAATATTGAAAGTGGCCAAAAAATTATTGTAGGTGTAAATCAGTTTAAGGTTGATAAAGAAATAGCAGTTCCAGGATTTAAAATTGATGATAGTATAAGAACAATTCAATCTGAAAAGCTTGCACATTTAAGGGCTAATCGCAGTCATGAAAAAGTGGCTGCATGCTTAGCGGCTATTACAAAAACGGCAAAAGGCACCGATAACTTGATGCCTTTTGTAATTGAAGCCGTTGAAAATAATTGTACGCTCGGTGAAATTGCTGACACCCTTCGTGCCCTTTATGGTGAATTTAAATAACGAACTAGTTACTAGTTATTGGGTTATGCTAAAACTACGATTAGAGCGTAAATAACACCAGGTAACCAAAATAATAGCGTTAACAATAAGCTCAACCAAAATTTACCATTAAATGCATTCTCATGTAAGTAAACCGCTAAAGGAGGTAAAATAATAGCCAAAATAGCTAATAAAACCGTGTTGGTACTCGCTTCTCCCGTTGCTTTGTTCGCTTTATACTCTTTCATTAATTTCTTAACTTCTGCATACTTTTCTTTTTTCTCTACTCGAGACAAACTTTTAAATTGAAGCATAGC
>JANOQC010000134.1:0-10073 GCA_031422175.1 Sphingobacteriia bacterium
GTAAAAGATGGATTCAATTTAAACATAGACCGATCAATCTCCAACCCTTTTGCTTTCACTCCATTTCTATTCTCTATCAAACTAATTAATCCCATACCGATTACACATATTAAAAAAACAAAACCCATCCTGTCTAAAAAAGGAATTTCAAAAATACCTGCTTCATTTGCTTTTGCAAATCCAAATTGCTGCAAAAATGAGAGATCCATGATTCCTGGCAAGAATTTAAAAAATAGAGAGAAAGCGAATCCTCCAACTGTTGCGAATAATGCCGCATTAGAAGTTGTTTTTTTCCAGAAGAAACCCAAAATAAACATTGCAAAAATACCAGGGCTTACAAAGCCTGTATATTCTTGTATATATTGAAAACCACCTTTTTTATCAATGCCCATAAGTGGAGCAATAATTACAGCTATTATCATGGCAACCACAACCGTTATTTTTCCTACTTGTACCATTGTTTTTTCATCTGCGTCTGGCCTCAATTTTTTCTTGTAAACGTCTAAAGTAAAAATGGTTGAAATACTATTGGCTTTTCCTGCCAATGAAGCAACTATTGCCGCAGTTAATGCCGCAAAAGCCAAGCCTTTTAATCCTGCTGGCAATAAGTTTAACAATACAGGATATGCTTTATCTGGATTCAATTCTCCGTTCTGCAACATTTCTGTTTGAAAACTTCCTTGCTGGTGCAATACATAAGCTGCTATGCCTGGTAATACTACAATTACAGGCATCAATAATTTTAGAAAAGCAGCAAATAAGATTCCACCCCTTGCGGTTTTCAAATCTGCACCCAACGCCCTTTGTGTTATGTATTGATTACAACCCCAGTAATTTAAATTTACAATCCACATACCACCCAGTAAAATGGTTAAGCCAGGCAAATCCATATAACTTGGATTTTCTTGTTGTAGAATCATGTGAAAATGGTCATTGGCTTGTTTGGTCATGATGGTAAATCCATCTATAACTCCGGTTCCCCCAAATTTATCTGATACCAAACTGAGTGCTAGGTATGTGGTTACCAAGCCTCCAAGAATTAAAAAGAAAACCTGAATTACATCGGTATATCCAATCACTTTCATACCACCTAATGTAATAAAGATGGCAAAAACAGCCAATATATACATGCACAAAGTAGTATTGAATCCAGAAATACTATTTATGGCCAAAGCCCCTAAATATAAGATAGAAGTTAAGTTAACTACTACATACAGTAATAACCAAAATACCGCCATAATCATAGCAACTGTGCTATTGTACCGCTGGTTTAAAAACTGCGGCATGGTATAGATTTTATTTTTTAAATACACAGGAATAAAAAAAATGGCTACAATCATTAAAGTAATTGCGGCCATCCATTCATAAGTTGCAATTGCAAGCCCCATTTTAAAGCCACTGCCACTCATTCCAATAAATTGTTCAGCAGAAATATTTGAAGCAATTAAAGAAGCCCCGATTGCCCACCAAGTTAAAGATCCTTCTGCTAAAAAGTAATCATGTGAAGCAGACACTGAAGCTTGTTTTTTACGGCGATAAACCCATAATCCATAACTCACTACTACAATAAAATAAAAAAAGAAAACTAGGTAATCGTAAGTTTGTAAACTATTCATTCAATAAAAATTTAGTGTTGATTAAATTTATTTTTCTATTTTATTGGCACTACTTTAAAGACCATTCCAGGCTTTTCTACAGCAATGTACATAAAACCGTCGCTTCCCATTTCTACATTACGCATCCTTCCAAGGTTAGGAAATAATTTTTCTTGTTTTACCACTTTGTTGGCTTTCATTACACAACGGTTCAAATACATAAATCGCAAAGATCCTACCATGATGTTGTCTTTCCAGGCGGGATATTTATCGCTATTTACTATTGTCATACCGCAAGGTGCAATAGATGGTATCCAGTAAGTTTCGGGCTGTTCCATCCCATCTTTTTTACTAATATCAGTTATAGGCTTTCCATTGTAATTAATACAATAACAGATAATAGGCCAGCCATAATTAGCTCCTTTACGGATAATATTCAATTCGTCGCCACCTCGAGGACCGTGCTCTGTTTCCCATATAATGCCTGTTTTTTTATCGAATACTAAACCTTGCTGATTGCGGTGTCCATAGCTCCAGATGCTTGCTTTACTTTTACCGTCTTTTACAAATGGGTTGTCTTCGGGAATACGACCATCATCAAACATTCGGTGAATTTTTCCATTATCGTTTTCTGTGCTTTGCGGAAATTCTTTTTCATTCCCTCTTTCACCTACAGAAAAATATAAATAACCGAGATTATCAAACATTATTTTAGAACCAAAATGATGCTTGGTTCGGGTATAAGGATTTGCTTCGAATATTTCTTGTACCTCTGTAAACACATTGTCTTTTATTTTACCCCTTACAATAGCTGTGGTTGTCATAGTTACACTATCGGGTTTCTTAAATTTCGAGTACGACATATATACCCACCCATTTTTTTCAAACTGAGGATGCAATTTTATATCTAGTAAACCACCTTGCCCTTCTGCTAAAACGGGGGGTGTCCCCTTTATCAATATCTTTTTCCGATTTTGGTCAACACGATACAATTGTCCACTACGATCTGTAATTAAATAATTGCCATCTGGCAATTGAGCAAAGCCCCAAGGACTTAACATATCTGTGGCTACTGTATCTAAACGTACTGTTATTCCATCTGACTTAAAAATATTTGATGTAGGACGGCTAGATGGTTTATACTCTTCTGTTTGCTGAATAAACTTCACAAACAAAGATGCCATCTCCTTAATATACTTATCTTGTATAGCACTATCATAGGCCGGCATTCCAAAATCGGGACTTCCGTATTTTATACTGCGGATAATGGAATCCTTTGTGGTGCCGTACTTCCATTTTCTATCTACAAAAGCTTCCATTTGCTGTCCATGGCAACCTGAACAGTTGTCGGCGTAAATTTTTCTTACCTTTTTTTCTGATGCACTAATATTACTATTCTTTTCATTATTTATAAACCCGAAAAGTAGTGCTACAGTTATCATCAAAAAAAGTATGCTGTATTTTTTTGAAATTATATTCATGAGTCTTTATTTAATTCTTTGAAAATAAGGTAACCTTTCTAAGGGAACTAATACATCAATAAACGCTCCTCCTTTGAATTTTTTACCATCCTCCGCTATCCAATTTCCTTTTGGCAAAACAACTTTTCTTGAACGTACTCCTTTTTCTACTACAGGCGCTACAATAATGTCGTTACCCAAAACAAATTGGTCTTTAATGGTTTCATATCCATTACCTGGGAATGCCAATTCCATAGGTTTAACAATTGGTTCTCCAGAGATTGAAGCAGCCTTGGCTAGTTCGAGTATATATGCTCCGAATTTCTGATGAAGCTTAGACATATTAAGGCAGATATCTGCATTTTCTTTGGACAATACTCGCCAAGGAGCAACAGAAAACTGCATCATAGGCATTAATGCATGCACTTGTGCTGACCTTACTACTAATTCTTCATCGATCACCGCATTATTAAGGAAAGATTGGTATTCTCCACCCCCAATCATATCAGGACAAGTATAGGCATATCCCATAACACTTTGTGACATCTGATCTGGAATAAGTTTTACTAGATCTTTCCATTTATGCGTTTTATCTCTTAGTCTTTGAGCTAAAGGCATTCCAGCCATTTTCCAAGCAGCTCGGTATTCATTTAATGGATATTGTAAACCTAATTCTGCAAAATATCTTGTATGCTCATTGGGTATTTTTGCATTAAAGGAAAAAACATCATTAGTATAAAAATGGGCGTCTCCTGCATCAAATTTAAAACCATCAACTCCATATTCGTTTACAAGATGATCTAGTCTGCCTTTAAACCATTGTTGCGCTCTTGGATTACTTAAATCTACACAAGCACTAGCTCCATTCCACCATCGTATGATGGCAGCTTTGTTTCTTGTGTTTGCCCATAAAACATCTTGTGATTTTTGTGGATCGAGGATTAACATTCCGTCTTTTGCCAATGCCCTGAAAACCTCAGAATCTGGACTAACAAAGGGGCATATCCAAAGCATCACCTTAAATCCCATACTATGCAATTTTTTCATCATCCCTTTTGGATCTTTAAATCTACGTGGCGAAAATTCCCAAACACCATAATTTTCCTGCCAATTATCGTCAATCATTAAGACACCTGGAGAGAACCCATTTTTAATAATATCTTCAGCATACTTTAAAATATCGGTCTCATTTTGATTGTACATCAACTCAATCCAAGTGTTGTATTGCGGTTGAGTGAACAATAAGGGATCTGGTATTTTACCACTTGACGGGAAAAAATTTTTAGCTGCATATTCAAAAGCCGAACGCAGATTATTTCCTTCTGTACCACCGGTAAGGATTTTACCTTCCCGTACTGTGACGGTAAGCTTGCCCTTGTTAAAATCATATTTTATAGGCTCTTCACTCCAAACATATCTCCCCAAGCTAGACAATAATAGAGGTTGCGCTTGATTTCCGTGATTGTCGCCCCACATGTCTATGGAAAAAACAGTATTTACATCATAAGGAGTTTGATGACCAAGAGAAGATATACCTGCCCACCAATATTCGCCTGGTTTTATTACTAATTCTAAATTTTTATCATTCTGAGCTATCGCTTGAAAACTCAGCAGCAAAACAAAAAACAAGATGATATTTTTTTTCATTTTTTTGATTATTTGAATTCAATGATGAATATTTAATAAAGAAATTATTCGATTTTATTTTATTATTACTTTTTTTTAAAAAGTCAAAGTACCCAATTATTGTGCTTAACCTTTTGCTATATTTTTTTATTTATTCTTTTAAAGTAGGAATTCCAACACCACCTAGATCTTTGTAATCTTTCAATTGCCACTCATCTGCATAATGCCAATCAGGTTTAATTTCTACTGTTCTAAATTTATTGCCTTTATAGGTTGCGTCCATTGAATTTGCATACTTCATCCACCAGCAATAGGCTTGCCCCATAGCCTCTCGAGCGTTGTCTATTTGATTGGCTTTTTTATAAGTAGCTGCACGGATTTTATATGCAAAATGAGTTGTAAGAAAAACTTGCTGTTTTATATCGTTTATTTTTACCTCCAAATAAGGATCACCCAGACTTCTTATTCCGTTAATTAGAACAAGGGCTTTTTGAGCATCAGCTTGCATTTCATCAGCAAGTTGGTAAGTGGATTTTTTAGAATCGCATTTTCCAGCAGCTGAGTTAGCTACGCTACAAAGGTTTGAGGAAGAAGTCCTCGACACTTCTGCTACTCCAAAATCATCAAGGAATCTAAATGCTCCTCCATTACTAGGATACATAGAAGCTTCGGCATACCAGTGCGCATCTAAGCCCCAGCTGCCCTGTGTAAGCTCTTGAACCTTTGGTAATTGTTTCGAAGCCAAAGCCCAAGCTTTGAATAAAATTTCTGATGAAACTTTTGGAAAACGCGTGGCCATATGCTTCTTAAATACATCATCGGAAATCTGCTTATTATAAGCTATCCTACCCCACAACATCTGTATATACCAGTTTCTTTCTATCTCAAGCTGTCCATTCATAGAAGTATCTTTACACCAATAAGTTCTAGTAGGGTGATAAATATCTGCACCAATATTGAAACTATTTATTGCTTGTCTGTAAGGAACTGCGTTAAGAAAACCGCGCACAAATTCTGGGTCACCTATATCCATGAAGAAATAATCATCATTGCGAAGTGTTAACCAGGTTTTTTGATCTTTTTTAGCCGCATCATTCATATCTGCATCATACCATTTTGGAGTAAGGGTAGAAAACATGTGGGCATTGGCATATTTCACTTCATAGTCAAACTTCATATTGGGTAGTTTTGTTAGCGGCCCCCAATCTTCATATAATTTAAGAATTCCAGCACCAAGCCCTCGGTGAATCATGGTAAATTTTCTGTTCGGATTTGCAATTGCATAGTCATATGCTGCTTGTCCATAAGCTTTCCAAGTCCAAGGCCCTCTTGAATCTTTAGGAAGTTTCATGTTATCACCAGCGCTGATTCCAAACCCATCTAATTCAGGGTAAGTTTCAAGTAGGGCTTTCATACTTTTACTTAAATAATCTAATGTTGTTGGATTATCCTCTTTTTCTGTAATTATACCAGGATACATGTCTTCGGCATATTCAGCACAAACATTCCAACAAAAAAAATAAAAAGAAAAGCCCCGATTGTGTGCATAGGTCATTACCTGCCGCCAAAATGCAATTCTTTTTTCAATGGTAAGTGTTTTGTCTGCATAACCAAAAAAACCTTCAATACTTGGCAAACAAGCTTTTTCGTATTCAGGAACTTTTACAAGCGCTGGAAAAGGATGATGCACCCATACCGATAAAACGTTGTATCGATTCCGAGCTTGTTGATCTAACCAACTTTCCCAAAATTTCATATCCCAAACATTTTCTACAGCATGTTGGGTAGAAGTATTTCCCATGTATCCAGAATAGGTGGGGATTCTTCTATCCATTGGAAGATTAAGTTTAACACCTCGCTCTTTAAAATTAGGCGAAACCTGCTCGTTATAATCAATTGATAAACCATTGAAAGTAATATTTTCGGCCATTTGAATACCACCATACATAGCACCATTTGCATCGCCACCAATTACCCAATAAGAATGTCGTTTTTGTTTGGTAGTTCGAAGGGTATAAGCTTGATCTCCTAAACCTGTTTTCTGTAATCCTCCTTCTGCTAAATACAATTCGATCATCTTCTTGTTAGACTCAATTGTAATTACAATTTTTTTATTTGAATAAATCGACTTTAATGTTGATAATTCAAACATCTCAACCTTAAAACCTTTCGATTCGAGTGCGGTTTTTACATCGTTGGCTGCAAATTTTATTTGACCCACTTTTGAATCAAAGAACACACCAACAGTTTCTGCAAAAACAATGAATGGAATTGCAACGATAATGAAAATGATTGTGCAAATACGAGTAATTTTCTTTCTAAGCATATCTATACTATTTTAATTCATTTTTAATATTTAAACCACCCCAAAAAAACATACTCGTCTTTTACTTAAAACCCGATTTCTTCCTTTCGATTTTTTTAAACATAACAGATATTTTATTCATATCAAATCCAATTGACAGTAATTGTTTTAAATAGCTTTCTGCCTCAACAAGATTTCCTGCGTTATAAAAGCTTTCACCAATATTATAGATCAGTTCATTTTGCCCTATATAAGCTGATTCGGCACCAGAAGCTTTCTGAATTTGCATTAATGCCTCAAATGCTTTAGCGGCTTCTGCGCTTCTTCCTGCGCCGGTCAATATCATTGCTAAAATATAATGAAATTGTTCTTGGTCACCTTTTGATAATTGTATCGATCGTTTAATCAATTCAACAGCATCATTCATTTGCTGTGGATTAACAATAGAATTGTCAATGCGGTAATATTCTATAAGTGTATTCAAATAAGCCAAAATTGTTGAATTGTCGTTGGAATTAAATTTATAATTAGCGTGCATTTCATCTTTTTGCAACTCTCTCAAACTTGCATCGGGCAGTCTTAAATCCTGGGCTGTTTTTGCCAACATTATCTGAGCTTCCTGATTACCGGGATTCATTGTTAATCCTTTTCTTAAAGCAGTATAGGCAATTGCCAGATCTCCAATGTGCGAACTGCCTCTGTAGCGTGCAATGTTCATGTAATTCTCGAATGTTAAAGGGCGATTCTTTGTATATTCCGAAAACCACAAATTTTTATCCATAAAAGTAAAACGCTCATCTAAACTATCTAGTACCGAAACTGATTGGTGCGCAAAAAGTGCAATTGGAGCTAAAAATTCGAGGGGTGTTTTGTTGGTATTATTTACCTCGCTTTTTATGTAAACATGAGGATTATTCCTCGCCGAAATTACTTGAGTAGAGAGCAATGTTGGCACATCATACATTTTTATCCGTGCTAAATCCTGTGCAATTTTGGGCTGTTTCATTTTTTGTTCCATTGCCGAAAAATTGATTGACAAAGGATTTGCTGATCCAAGAATAATAATATCGGCATCGGATACTTTCCATATAGAAACATGAGGAAAAACATTGCTTATTGTACTCATTACAAGTTTGAAAATATCATTACTAACATCATAATTATGAAACCATTGACTTAAAACGCCATTACTTTTGAGACGGGCTTTACAAATAGTAAAAAACTCTACTGAATACAAATTGCTTATACCTGCAATCCAAGGATTTGAAGGTTCGCTAATAATATAATCATATTTTTTTGGAGCTATTTTTAACTGTGTTATGGCATCATCGATGTGTATTTTTACACGAGGATCGTCTATAAAGTTATTATTCTCATTTTTAAAAAAGTAATTGCATTCAACCACTTCCGAAGCAATTTCTACAACATCAAGCGATTTAACAGGGTGGCGAAGTACAGAACCACAGGTGATCCCGCTTCCTAAGCCAATAACTAATGCATCGCCTGAATTGGGATAGAGCATCAATGGCAACTGACCCAATAGTATTTGTGTATTCAAATCGGCAACCGAACTTGCATCTGCCTTGCCATTTATAATTAATGTTCTCTGTGTTGTGTTATCAAATTTCGATTCGCGTATTGCAACATTTGCATTTATCCCCTCTTTATACCAAAGAATCTGTTGACCTTCATTCTGCTGCAGCTTCAACTCGTTATACGATGGAACATTTTGGGTATATAAGTTTCGAAAAATTCCTGAAATCAAAAAGTTTTGATTCCAATTAGGAATAAATACTTTGTATCCAATCGAAATTAGCAAAAACGAAATTGCAAATCCCCATTTTAATTGTTTCGAAACATCCGCTTTAAAAAAGATGATCAACCCAATCAAGCCATTCATCAATATTCCCATTTCCAGTGTTGACTTAATTCCAAAGAATGGTATTAGAATTAAACTTGTGATCAACGCACCTGCTACTGAACCAATAGTATTAATCGAAAAAATTGAACCAATAGTTTTGCCTGAAGTTTTAATATCATTATTTGCTATTCTACTTGTTACCGGAAGCGACATACCCGAAAAAATAGTGGGCAAAAACATGATTGAAAAACAAAGTAAAAGTTCGTATGAGAGAAAGGTGGAAAAATTGTCAGGTGTGTTTGGAATTTGAGCCGATAATGTTGTTAAAAAATAAGGCAACCGTTCGTAAAAAGGGAGCATTAATATCATCGAAAAAGCAGTTCCGAATTGGCAAATTGCCAAAAATGAAACCAGGTTTTTAATTTTTTTGATAATAAGTGACACAATAAAGCTACCTAATGTAATACCGCTAATAAAGGCCATCAACATCAGCGTAAACGAGTAAGTGGTAGAGCCAAGAATATTAGAGAGTAACCTTATCCAGGACAATTCGTAAAGCATAGCTATAAAACCTGATGCTAAAGATGTGTAAATGGCAATTTGAATGGCTGTTTGAGAATAGATTTGATGGTTCGAATCTACTTTGGCCTCAGTTGATGATATTGTTTGTGTATTTGTTTGAGTTGATTTTGAAATAATTAAGGCAGTTAACCCAATAATAATATTTAGGAGTGCTGCAATCCATACAGTACTTTCAACACCATATATTCGGATTAGAAAAAATCCTGCTAGCCCAGTACCTATAACAGCTCCAAAACTATTTATATAATAAAGTATGGCAACATCTTTTCCAGAATCGTTAATGTGTTTTGTGAAAAATTTGGTTAAAATTGGAAGTGTTCCTCCCATTAAGAATGTGGGTATAATTAGGGTTGAAAAACTTAGTAAGAACTTAAGGAAAAGCATTCCACCTCTATTTGTAGTTCCATCAAATGAAGTAGCGATTTGAATAAACAGATTGCCTACATTATCGATAATAAAAGGATATGCTAAACAATAAACTCCAATTCCCAATTCGAGCAATCCATATAGTTTAAGTCGATTCTGAACTTTATCGGAATATCTCCCCAAATAAAAAGCACCCAACGCCAATCCTCCCATATATGTAGCCAGCACTATCATGTGCGAATATGCTGTGCTTCCAATAAATAAAGCAAGATATTTAG
>JANOQC010000135.1:0-3168 GCA_031422175.1 Sphingobacteriia bacterium
TTTGGGTATGAGCAAAAAAACAATTTATCAATATTATACCGATAAAGATGCCCTTATAGATGCAGTAGTACAAAAAGAAATAGATAATGACATTTTTGAATGTGCAGAACACCGTCAAAAATGCGAAAATCCAGTTCATGAGGTTTTTTTAGCGCTAGACATGATGCAAGAAATGATGAGTACAATGAATCCAGTAATCATTTTTGAGATGCAGAAATACTATCCATCTGCATTTAAAAAAATGAATGATCATAAAAATAAATTTCTGTACAAAGTAATTAAAGAAAACCTCGACCAAGGAATTAAAGAAGAAATATATAGAGCTGATATTAACACAGATATTCTAGCCAAATTTAGAATTGAAAGTATTTTTATTGCTTTTAATCCAGAACTGTTCCCATCAAATAAATACACAGTATTTCAAATTGAAACCCATATGATGGAGCATTTTTTGTATGGAATATGCACACCAAAAGGATTAAAACAACTTCTAAAATACAAAAAACAACGACAAAAATCAATTAGCATATGAGCATAATCAAACCATTTTTAAGCCTGCTCAGTTTAGTTTCCATTATCAGTACAGGCAATACACAAACTGTAAATAAGCGTTATGATTTTAACGTTCAGCAAGCAGTTGAGTTTGCCAATAAAAACAATGTACAGGTAAAGAATGCTTTATTGAATATAAAGGCGCAAATTCAAATCAACAGAGAAGTAACTGCTTCCGCTTTACCTAATATAACGGGTGGAATTGGAGCACAACATTTTCCAAATGTTGCTGTAACAACGCTTCCGAATTTCATTTCACCAGCTACTTATCAGGTATTGGTAAACGAAGGTGTAAAAGATGGAAATGGCAATCCAATAAAAATGCCAAGCGATTTTGGTTTTATTCAAGCGCAGTTTGGAACGAAATGGAATGCTAGTGCAGGCGTTTCTTTACAACAACTATTATTTGATGGTCAGGTTTTTGTAGGGCTCCAAGCACGCAAAGCAACTATTGATTTTCAAACCAGTGCTGCAGAAGTAACTGAAGTAGCTATTAAAACGAATATCTATAAAATTTACTACCAATTAGTTGCAAGCAAAACTGCTATCGAAATATTGGATGCCAATATTAGTAGATTAGAAAAATTAGATTCCGACATTAAGGCTTTGTATAAAAACGGATTTGCTGAAAGAATTGACCTCGATAAAATTGCAGTTCAAATTACCAATGTAAAAACCGAAAAATCTAGGGCTTTAAATACTATTGCAATGGGATATTTGGGTTTAAAAACATTAATAGGTATGCCTGCAAAAGACACGTTGGTATTAACAGAAACCTTAGACTATAATAAAGTAAAAGATGAAATTGCTGCAGATGCACCATATAATTACCAAGACAGAAAAGATTTTCAATACCTCAATTATGCCAAACAACTAAATGCATACAATGTAAAACGGTATCAACTTAGTTATTTGCCAACTATCGCTATGGCTGCTAATTACAATAAAATTGCACAGCGCAATCAATTCGATTTCTTTAATAAAGGAGATTGGTTTACGGCTTCGAGTATAGGAGTGAATGTTTCTGTACCAATTTTTAGTGGATTCGCAAAAGATGCCAGAGTAAAAAAAGCTAAGATTGATTTAGAGCAAACCAGCAATCAGTTAGAAAATCTAAAACTCAATATAGATGTATCTGTAGAACAAGCAAGAATTAAATACAATACATCTATTTCAGTAATGGTATCTCAAAAAAATAATATGGACTTAGCTGAAAGAGTATATGGCCAAACAAAAAAGAAATACGAAATTGGAACTGGCTCTAACACAGAAGTTAACGTAGCTGATACCGATTTAAAAACGGCCCAAACCAATTATATCAGCGCTTTGTACGATGCCATTATTGCTAAAGTAGATTACTTATACGCAATTGGTAAATTATAATTATTACAAATATTAAAACCTGCATTATGCTTAAAATAAAAAATATCTCCTTGTTTAGTTCCATGTTAATTATTTTTATTAGTTGTGGTGGAAACGAAAAAGTCGGCAATACTTTAGCAGATAAAAGAGCCGAGCTAGAAAAAATTAAGTCCGAACAATCTATCAATACAACTAAGATAAATGTATTGGAGGCTGAAATTGCCAAGTTAGATTCAACAAATACTACAGAGAGTACCGCTAAATTAGTAGGATTAACAACCATTAAGGTTCAACCATTTGCCCATTATATAGACTTACAAGGCAGCATAACTGCTGATAACGTTTCTTATGTTGCACCAAGAATGGGACCAGGCCAAGTAAAAGCCATTTATGTAAAGAAAGGTGACCAAGTAAAACAAGGTCAATTATTATTGAAATTAGATGATGCAGTGATGCGTCAATCGGTTTACGCTTCTCAAAAAGCCTTAGAAACTTTAAAAACTCAATTGAGTTTCGCCAAAGATATTTATCAGCGTCAAGGCAATTTATGGAAGGAAGGCATTGGAACTGAAGTTCAATATATATCTGCAAAAAATAATGTGCAATCTCTAGAGAACCAATTAACAGCGAGCGAAGAACAAATAAAAGTGGCGCAGGAGCAATTAAAATCTTCTAATGTCTTTGCAGATGTCACCGGTGTAGTAGATGACTTGAATGTAAGGGTTGGAGAAATTTTTAACGGAATGGCTGGAGTAAGCCCTCAAATTAAATTGGTAAGTACTGCTGGATTAAAAGTAATTACTCAGGTTCCTGAAAATTTTGCAGGAAAAATCAAAGCGGGTTCTAAAGTAATTATTCGTTTCCCTGATTTAAATAAAACCATTTCAGGAATAGTTGCTACAACAAGTAGAACCATTAATACCAATAACAGAAGTTTTGATGCTGAAGTAAACATAGGCTATGATCCAATTATTCGTCCTAATCAATTGGCTGAATTAAAGTTTCAAGATTATGAAACTGCAAATGCAATTGCTATTTCTGTTAATACTGTTCAAACTGATGAAAAGGGTAAATATGTTTATGTTGCGGTACAAGAAGGCAATAGAATGATAGCACGTAAAAAAAATATAACAGTAGGAGAAATTTACGGACAGATGCTTGAAGTAAAATCTGGTCTTACTCCAAATGATGCGCTAATTACTGAAGGATACCAAAATATTTACGATGGTCAAGTAGTAGTTGTTTTAAAAAAAT
>JANOQC010000136.1:0-13168 GCA_031422175.1 Sphingobacteriia bacterium
GCCAATAATAAAGCATTGGAATTGGCTGGAATTAAAGCAGGGCAAACCATTATAGGTGGCGATATTCAAACAATCAATGGCGTTCTAACAGGCGTTTTAATTGACAACGCAGATAATGCTGTGTACGAAAAAATACCTACAGCCACCAAAGAAGATTATGCCAAGTGGTTAGATGTAGCTCAAAAAAATTGTTTTGAACAAGGGCTTACAACCGTTACGGATTGCGGTTTAAATGCAAGTGATGTAGACTTTTTAGATGGTTTACAAAAAGACGGGAAGTTGAATATGCGCTTATATGTAATGTTGAGCGATAACGATAATAACATCAATACTTACTTAAAGAAAGGGCCTTACAAGACCGATAAATTATTTGTGAATGGTTTTAAAGTGTATGCGGATGGGGCCTTGGGAAGTAGGGGAGCATGTTTATTAAAACATTATTCCGATCAGCCAGGATGGAGTGGATTTTTATTGCGCACACCTAATCATTACGATTCATTGGCAAGAGTTTTGAGTACTTCCGCATTTCAAATGTGTACACATGCAATTGGCGATAGTGCCAATAGAGCCATTCTCAAAATCTACAACAAATACTTACAAGGTAAAAATGACAAGCGTTGGAGAATTGAACATGCGCAAATTGTGGATCTAAATGATTTTAATTTATTTGGTGCTGTATCAATTGTTCCATCAGTTCAACCTACCCATGGTACATCTGATATGTATTGGGCCGAAGCAAGACTCGGAAAAGAAAGAATGAAAGGGGCTTATGCATACAAACAATTGTTGCAACAAAATGGATGGATGCCACTCGGTACAGATTTTCCGGTTGAAGATATTTCTCCTTTCAAAACTTTTTTAGCTGCGGTTGTTCGCAAGGATGACAAAGGGTTCCCGGCCAATGGATTTCAAATGGAGAATGCGCTTACTCGCGAAGAAACCATTCGTGGAATGACCATCTGGGCAGCTAAAGCAGGGTTTTTAGAAAAAGAAGTAGGCAGTTTAGAAGTTGGTAAAAAAGCTGATTTTATTTTACTCGATAAAGACCTCATGAAAGTTGCTGAAACTGATATTCTCAAAACAAAAGTTACAGCTACATTTATTGGAGGTAAGAAAGTTTATTAAATTGAATAAACCTCCCAACAGGCCTGATTAAAAATTACGGAAGTTTTCTTTCATTCACTACAACGAAAGAACTCACCCCAACAAGTTGGGGCTCAAACAACTTTCGTTGTTTACGTTCATTCAATAAAACTTCTGATCGTAATTTTTAATAGGTCCTTTATGTGAGTTTTATACAATTCACTAATTTTTCAAAATAGTTGGGATCTAATAGTATAGAAAGAAAGATAAAAAGTCAAATCCGAGACTCTATTATAATTGAATAAAAAGAAGTAGAGCAAACCAAAAAGTGGGCCTTTTAAAAATCCTGCAAGGATTTTTGGGTAGACCACGTTTGGTTTGCTTCACTGAATTTGTTTTATTTTATCTCCCCAACCATTTCCGCAGGAATCACCCATGCATCAAACTCTTCAGGAGTTACATAACCCAATTTCACAGCCATTTCTTTTAAGGTAGTATGTTCTTTATGTGCTTTCTGAGCAATTTCAGCAGCTTTATAATAACCGATCTTGGTGTTTAAAGCAGTAACCAACATCAAACTATTGTCTACATGCTTTTTAATATTGGATTCTATGGGCTCAATTCCAATAGCACATTTATCATTAAAGCTCACACAACCATCCCCAATTAAACGAGCACTGTGTAGGAAATTATAGATCATTACAGGTTTGAAAACATTCAATTCAAAATGCCCCATTGATCCGCCAATATTGATAGCCACATCATTTCCCATTACTTGTGCAGCAATCATTGTAAGTGCTTCGCATTGTGTTGGATTTACTTTTCCTGGCATTATGGATGAACCTGGTTCATTGTCTGGAATAAATAATTCACCAATGCCACTTCGAGGGCCAGATGAAAGCATACGAATATCATTGGCAATCTTCATTAAACTTACTGCTACTGTTTTTAATGCACCATGAGCTTCAACAATGGCGTCATGTGCAGCCAATGCTTCAAATTTATTTTCAGCAGTTATAAATGGCAAGCCAGTTAAATCAGCAATATGTTTGGCCACATTTACATCATATCCTTTCGGCGTATTAATTCCTGTTCCAACAGCAGTTCCGCCTAAAGCCAATTCACTTAAATGACTCAACGAATTGTTGATCGCTTTTAAACCGTGATTCAATTGAGCTACATAGCCACTGATCTCTTGCCCAACAGTCAATGGTGTTGCATCCATAAAATGGGTACGACCAATTTTAACTACATGCATGAAAGCCTTACTCTTGGCGGCTAGTGTGTCTCTTAATTTTTCAATCCCAGGAATAGTAGTACCCAATAATATTTTATAAGCAGCAATATGCATGGCTGTTGGAAAAGTATCATTAGAACTCTGCGACTTATTTACATCATCATTAGGATGCAAGAATTTGTCTTTGTCATTTAGAGAACCTCCTTTCAATACATGACCTCTGTAAGCAACCACTTCATTCACATTCATATTGCTTTGTGTGCCGCTTCCTGTTTGCCAAACTACTAATGGAAACTGATCGTTTAAAGTACCCGCCAATATTTCATCACATACAATTCCTATCAAAGTTGCATTTTCTTCAGATAAAACACCCGCATCACTATTGGTTAATGCTGCTGCTTTTTTTAAGTAAGCAAAAGCCTCAATAATTTCTTTGGGCATTTTATTAATGTCCTGAGCAATTTTAAAATTATCAATACTGCGTTGTGTTTGTGCACCCCAGTAAACATTTGCAGGCACTTGTACCTCACCCATGGTGTCTTTTTCTATACGGTAGTCCATTTTTATAATTTAAAATATGAATAGTACCGTAAAGGTAAAAAATAAACACAAGTAATTTTTAAACTTATCTAATAGGTAAGTCTGTAAAAGTAAAATTGATTCTTTCTCCTAAAGTGCTAGAATTAACCGTTGAAACACCGGCACCAGTAATTTTATTGTTTGCATTGGCCGTTATGGCTAGTGAACCAGCAAAAGATGTTAATAATGCACTTGTACCTGGTCTAATGTAAGCCAATGCATTGCCAGTTGTAGTTAGTGAATATGTTCCTACTGCTATGCTTGTAAGATTAATCTCAAAAAAATACCTAGTTACTGTAGCACCTTTATATACAAAGATTGACTTATACTGCGCAGAAGCATATGCTGAGTCACAGTTATAAGTTATACTATTATCAATCCAAGTAAATGTGTTGGCGCCATTAACAGTACTCCCTCCATTAGTTGTTGCAGCGTCTTTTTTACAAGCAAATAATGAAGTTGCAATAAAAGCAAGAATAAATAAATTTTTCATGTTGTTTTTTTTATTTTATTAGGGTTATTTATTAAAATTGTAGGCTACTAGTTTTTTGTTCCCGTCTTTATAAAACAAGATATTTTCTATTTCGTCAAAAAGGTAGTCGGGCTTCTTGTCGTCCAATACTACTTTACCGTCTACTTTTCCAGTTAGTTTGTTAACTCTTACTAAACCTACCCCACTGTCGTCGCTAGTAGTCACTTTTGTAAGAATTAGTTTATAATTCTTTGCATTGGCGCTAGCACTAAATCGCTTAGATAAATCACTCAATGCTCCGCTAGCAACGTTACCCCATCTATCTGCACGCTCCATACCGCTTTTATAACTGCTGGTACCATAACCAGCAGTACCTGCTTGGTATCCTTCTGAAGCACTAGCTGCCATACTTACCCCTATTGCAGCTATATTCATAATTTTACCAAATGTGCTAATTCCCGGAGCAGGGTGATAAGTATGATATACAAGTTTTGCATTGTAATCTATCATTGCTACATTTTGATCAGAAGTAACAATGATGCCATTATCCATTAATTCTATGGTTCTAAAAGCTTCATCTTTACCAAATTTCTTGCTGGCAAATTCTTTATGATTTCCATTGGTAATATTCACTTCATAAATACTGTTATCGGCAATAAAATAAGTTAGGTCGCCTTTGTCTAAACCTAATCCACCAGATGAATACTTGATCGATTTAGTCCATTGCTCTTTGCCTGTTTTTAAGTCTAGAATATTACATTCCTCATTGGTTCTGTACAACAACCCCAAATTGTCTATCATCCGCAAATCCAAAATAGAACCATCCACTTTTAAAGGTGATTCTGTTAAAGGTTTACCTGAAATAATATCAACCACACTCACAATATTTTTCCCACTTTGCTTAGATGCCCCTACCGCTAGTTTGGTACCACTAAGTTTAATGCTGCTGATTCTACCTGAAATTTTAAGTGGCTCGTTCCATTTCGCATTTCCATTTGAATAATCAAATAGCATTAGTTCAGATTTTTTATCATCAGTAGCTACTAGTATCCCATTTTCGTCGAACAATACATTTGCAATAGGATCATCTAGTTTGGTTTTCGGCCAGGTTATATTACCTGAAGCAATATCAATTGCAGTAATGGTTTGAGTATTATAATAGTAAGCTACTTTATCGTTTAGTGTCACAAATTTCCCGAATACTGTAGATACTGCCGCAACCATTGTTTCCTTCATTGAAACTTTTTTATCTTCATTTGCTTGTGTACTTTCTTTGTCGTCGCTTATTACTTTCTGCCCAGCTAATGGAACTTCTGTTTTAGTATCGTAATCAATTTTCCATTGTAATGTACCAGTAGCAGCATCTAATTTGTATAATCTTTTATTGGTAGCAATAATGATTGAATTATTGGTATAAAGTGGATCAGCCACCATTTGTTCAGAAAGTTTTTCGAATGTGCTGTTGATGGTCCAACTGGCTAGACCGGTTTTTAAATCTACCAGCATCAATGCCACTCCTTTATTGTTTTGTCCACTAAATAATAAAGCGCCCAGATTGGGTATTGGTAATCGCTTCGTTACATAGGAAAGACCTAGTTCTTTGGTATTACATAACACTTTACCTAGGCTAATGTCAATGATATTTTGCTTCATATTAAAAGCGCTACCTTCTAGTATGGCAATATATGGTGAGCCTTTAATGCCTGTATAATTGGCTTTACTTACTTTGGCAAATTGGTCTAGTTTCCAATTTTCCTTTCCCGTGGCTGGGTTTAAACTGTACAATGCATCATCTGTTGAAACAATGATGGTACCCAAACTGGTTAGGTTAAACCAATTGATTTCTCTATCAAATCCGATATTCCAAGCCTGTGTTTTTGAGGGAGTTTTGTCGCTAGCCGCATCTACAACCTCCTCTTTTTTAGTTGAATTACTTGCATTTTGCTCAGATTCATCACCTGTTTTTTTCTTTTTCAACAGGTTGCCAAATTGAGCTTGGCTGGTAGTTAGTATTCCCAACAATAGAGACAAGTACAAAAATTTACGTTTCATAAAATAATTTTATTTACAACGTAAAAGTGCTGTATGTGCAGCGCTGTACAATACCGTTGATACGGTAGATGAATTTAATCAAAGGGTAAGATTAACTCAATATTTTGTGCTCGTAAGCCCATTTTACCAATGTTAATACATTATTGGTATTGGTTTTCTTAAAGATATTCTTTCGATGGGTTTCTACTGTGCGTATAGAAATGGCTAATTCAGTAGCTATTTGCTTATTGCTGAAATCTTTTTCCATCAAACTGATAATTTGTTTTTCACGAAGGGTCAAATGTGCATCAATGAGGATTTTTTTTAACTGGGATTGTTTTTCTAATTCATCTAATATTTTTTCTTGAAAATATTGACCTCCATGATACACTTTAATGATGGCTTTGATCAATTCATCTTTTCCGGTTTGCTTTAATAAATAACCAACTATGTCTGCGTCATTGATCATTTTATCTACTATTTCGCCCGAGCTACTCATGCTTAGAGCAATAATTTTAATATGTGGAAATTGTTGTTTTACTGCTTTAGATAATTGTTGCCCATTCATTTCATCCATCATTACATCACTTAACAAAATATCTACTGCTGCATTTTGTAATAAACGCAACATTTCTGAACCGCTATTTGCAGTAACTACAATTTGCACGGCGTCTTGCTGTTGTAATACTGCTACTAAGCCATCAATAACTATTTGATGATCATCTACAATTGCGATACGTATTTTTGGTTGTTGAATCATGCTTTTGTTGGTATATGGATTGCCACTAAAGTGCCATTTTTTTCAGATGAATCCCAAGTAACCGATCCATTTAAATAAGAAATTCTAGATCTTATGTTTTGTAGCCCAATACCATCTGATACCCTCGTTATGCTGGTATCAAATCCTTTCCCATTATCCTCAATCATTACGTCTATCCCTTCTTCATCTTGATTAATGGAAATATCTAATTGGGTTGCTTGAGCATGTTTAACTACATTGTTAACACCTTCTTGAATTACTCTATATAAAATGGTCTCTATATGACTTGGTAATGGTTTTTGTAGTTCTTCGGTTTGTAAATTAATAGAAAGTTTCCCTGTATTTATTTGGCTAATGAATTCTTTCACAGCATTCACCAAACCTTTACGCAGTAGTGCATTTGGCATCATATTATGGCTAACCTGGCGAACTTCTTTGCAACTTTCATCAACCAATAATAATGTTTTATTGATTAATTGCGATTGTGGCGAATCATCTATTGTTAATTGTTCATTTAATGCCTGAAGGTTTAACCAAGCGGCTGTCATTAATTGTCCAACACCATCATGTAAATCTTCTGCAATTCGTTTTCTTTCTTTTTCTTCGGCTTGAATTATTTCGATGGTGGCCTTTTCTTGTTGTTGGGCTAATGTTGCTTGCATATTTGCTTGTTGCTGAATAGTTCTTCTTTTGTAAAAAGAATATCCTAGTAACAATAAGAGCGCTGCAAATACAGACAATCCAATTAAAGCTATATTTCTTCTATTTACTTCTAGTTCTTGAATGCGCTTTTGTTTGTTAAGATCTTTTATACGAACTTCTTTTTGGGTAGAGTCTAAGCGATTTTGCAGAATTGTTTCATTTTTTATACTCAATTGCAAACTGTCGTCGGCTATTTGTAAATCTGCATCTGCCAATTCCAATTTTTGGTTCGCAATATCGTATAAGTTTTTATTGATAGCTATTTGTTGATTAGCTATAGCAAGTGATTTAATTGAATCAGTTTTATTTAATAAACTAATAAGTAATTCTTTTTTCTCTACATCATATTTTGTCTTTAGTTCATTCACTTGTTTTATAACTGATTCTCCTGAAATTTTTTCTGTAATTGAGTTATACTTAGAGCGGTATATAAATGCACTTTCAAAATTACCCACTGTTGAATCTAACATAGAACGGTGATTGTAAATTTCACCATAAGTAAATGGTTCTGCACCATATTTATTGGCTGTTATTTCAGCATCCTTAAACCAATTAAGAGATTCTTCGTACTTTTTTAGTTTCATATATCCATAACCAATATTCTGTTGTACCAATGGTACTCCTAATTGAGTTTGATTTTCTTTGGCAATAGCCAAAGATTCTTTTAAATAGGTAATAGCAGTTTCGTAATTGCCTTGTCTTAAATTAATTGCCCCTAAGTTATTTATACAAATTTGAATCCCTCTTGTGAAGCCTGATTTTATAAAATTCGCTTTTGCATCTAATAAAAGTTCAATTGCTTTTGAGTAATTTAATTGTATCGCATAAATATTGCAAAGGTTTAACTGTGCAATTCCAATCAACCTTAAATCGCCAATGGTCTTTGATGTTTGTATACTCTGTGTATAATATTTTAAAGCCTCAGGATAATTTTTAGTTTCATTCATTAACCTTCCAAGGTTATTTTGTATTGAGCTAATTGATTTTACATCTTTGTTATCTTCTTCTAATTTTAGGGCTTTTAAAAAGTAGTCTATGGCTATTTCATTGTTACCCTTATCTCTATAAACGTTTCCCATGGTTTGGTACACCGTACTCAACCCAAATTTATTTTTATACTTTATAAATATTTTTTCTGCTTTCTCTAGTTCTATCAATGCGTTTTTTTGTTGCAGCATAATCAAATAAGCCTGGCCAAGGTTTCTTAAACATTCTGCATAGGAGAGTTCGTCATTTGTTAATAACCAAATGCTACTGGCTTCTTTAAAAAAAGCCAATGCCTTTGGACCATTGGTTTTGGAAATAAATAGATTTCCCTTGGCTTCTAATGATTTAGCCAACCCTTTTTTATAGTCTAATTTGGTTGCTTTATCTCTTGCTTCATTCGCAAATGTAAATGTGTTAGCAGAATCAGCTGCCGAATATAAAAATGCAATTTTATTTAATAGATTTACTTGAAGTGTGTCAATTTTTTGAGAAGTAATTAAACGTTTTAAACTGTCTATACTACGATTTTGCCCATGTAAAATGGGGGTATAAAAAAAACAAAATCCGAGCAAAAGCCTGAGCCATTTTTGCATTTATAAATTGATTAGTAACTATTAGAAATGTTTAAAAATACAACAATAGCAAAGTGCTTTATATGTTATGTATATTTATTTACCAGTAAACACAGCTTTGCGCTTTTCTAAAAAAGCGGTTGTTCCTTCTTTCATATCTGCTGTGTCAAATGAGTTGCCAAATGCTTCTATTTCTACTTGAAAACCATTCTTGGTTTCATCAAAAACGGCGTTGGCAGATTCTATACAAGCAGCAACTGCCAAAGGTGCTTTGCTATTGATCACCGTTAAAATACTTATTGTTTTTGTTAATAATTCTTCTGCAGGCACTACATAATTCACCAGCCCATATTGTAATGCAGTTGTAGCATCTATCATTCCTGCACTCATTAATAATTCCATTGCTCTGCCCTTACCAATCAATTGCGCCAATCTTTGCGTGCCACCATATCCGGGAATCAAACCCAGGTTTACTTCTGGTTGTCCGAATTTAGCATTGGCTGATGCGATTCTAAAATGACAACTCATGGCTAGTTCACATCCACCGCCCAATGCAAAACCATTAACAGCGGCAACAACAGGTTTAGAACAATTTTCGATTCTGAAAAATGTTGCCTGGCCATCTGCAGATAATTTCATAGCTTCTTGCTTACTGAATTTGCTGAACTCACTAATATCTGCACCAGCAACAAAAGCTTTTTCTCCAGCACCTGTAATAATAACCGACCGTATTGCTGCATTGCTTTTCACTTCTTCAAATGCCAAATTCAATTCAGCAAAAACTGCCATATTCAATGCGTTCAATTTATCAGGACGATTGATGGTAATGGTAAAAATGCCGGCTTCTAAAGAAGTTAATAATGTTTGATATGCCATGTTGATTTTTTAAAAATTCCGATTCTTGCTTACCCATTCGCTGATATAATCGGCAATAGTGGTAGTGGTTGTTCCGGGTGCAAATAATTTGCCTACACCCATATCATTTAGCGTTTTCATATCGTCGTCTGGAATAATACCACCGCCTGTAAGCAATACATCATTCATTCCTTTTTCTTTCATCAGGGTGATCACTTTTGGAAACACGGTCATGTGAGCCCCACTTAAAATGCTGATACCGATGGCATCAACGTCTTCTTGCAAAGCAGCATTCACTATCATTTCAGGGGTCTGACGCAAACCAGTATAGATCACTTCCATTCCCGCGTCTCGGAGAGCTGTAGCGATTATTTTTGCACCTCTATCGTGGCCATCTAAGCCAACTTTGGCAACCAATACACGTAATGGTCTCTTCATTATTCAAAATTAACTTATTCTATTCATGTTCTAAAATCCCCAAAACCTTTCTCATTCTTTCAACTGTAGCTTCTTTTCCAATAACACTGGCAATTTCAAAAACACCTGGGCCAAATTTCCCCCCTACCAACATTATACGCAATGGCAACATCAGTTCGCCTGGTTTTAATTGATGGGCTGCAGCGAGTTCTTTCAACTCTTTTTCTAAATCACTGCTTTCCCACACTATGCTTGATTCATAGGCATTTGCCAATTCAATAAAGAACATGTTTTTTACTGCATCCCATTTGGGTTTAATGGATGCCGTGTCGAATTGGGTAGGCGTGTTAAAAAAGAACGCTCCTTGTTGTACAAAATCCGGTAAAAGTGTGCAACGATCTTTTACCAACTCAATTACTTTGTGTAATTGCGCTGCATCGCTTACTTCAATACCATTCGCGGAATATTGATCCTTCACTAATAATTGCAATTGCTCAACAGATAATTTTTTAATCCACTCATGGTTAAACCATTTGGCTTTTTCATAATCAAATTTAGCGCCACCCTTATGTACCCGATCCATTGAAAATGCAGCAATCAATTCTTCAATGGTAAAAATTTCTTTATCTGTTCCATCATTCCATCCAAGCAAAGCCAATAGGTTAACAAATGCGGCTGGTAAAAATCCACGTTCCTTAAAGCCAATTGTTTTTTCATTTGTTTTTGCATCGGTCCAATCCATGGCGAATACTGGAAAACCCAATCTATCTCCATCACGCTTACTTAATTTTCCGTTTCCTTCTGGTTTTAAAATCAATGGAAGGTGAGCCCACATTGGCATTTCAGCTTTCCAGCCCAAATATTTCCACAGCAATAAATGTACTGGTGCCGATGGCAACCATTCTTCACCCCTGAACGCATGCGTAATTTTCATAGCATAATCATCAACCACAACAGCCAAATGATAGGTAGGCATTCCATCTGCTTTCAATAATACTTTATCATCAACTTGTGAAGTATTAAAACTTACTTCTCCTCTTATCATATCTGTAAAAGAAACAGTTTCATCCTCTGGTGTTTTAATTCGAATTACATAAGGGATGCCCTCGGAAATTAATTGAGCTACTTCTTCAGCAGACAATGTTAATGAATTACGCATCTTCAATCGCAACAACTGATTGTATTGTGGTGAAGGGTTCTCAGGAGTTTTATAATCGATGCGCATTTTTTCTAAATCAGCTGGCGTATCAAAAGCATAATATGCATAACCATCTTTTACCAATTGTTCTGCGTATTGGCTATAACTTGCTTTTCTTTCACTTTGTCTATAAGGTGCAAATGGTCCCCCATGTTTTGGGCTTTCATCCGGAATTAATCCACACCATTCTAAGGTTTTGAATATATAATCTTCAGCTCCATCTACAAAACGGCTTTGATCGGTATCTTCAATTCTAATAATGAAGTCTCCTCCATGCTGTTTAGCAAATAAATAATTAAATAATACCGTTCTAACTCCCCCTAAATGCAATCCCCCCGTTGGAGATGGGGCAAAACGAACCCTAACTTTTTTATTCATGGTGCAAATATAAACTTTGCCTATTCGTTAATAGTAAGTAACCTACAAAAATCCTACTTTGAGTATATGCGGAGCCTTAAATTGATCATATTATTTGTTTTGATCACCCAACTTGCCAATGCACAGTTAACTTATCAGCAGGTTTGGGTAGATTATGACTCAGCTTGGACATTTCAAAACCTTCAAATTATTCCTATTCGATTTAAAGGACAAGGCAATGTAGCATTCTATCGCCAGCTATTGCCTAGTCAATATATCACTCTCTCCGATGGTATGAGAACTGGTAAAGTAAAAGTAAAAGAATTTGTAACCAAGGGCGATGCCGATGTACATATTTTGAGCGTTCAAAATAATTCTGATAAAACCATTTTAATTAATTCTGGTGAATTGTTGGGTGGTGGAAAACAAGATAGGGTTATAGGAGAAACAAAATTAATTCCTCCCGGAAAAGAAGAACAGTATATAACTGTTTTTTGCGTAGAAGAAGGAAGATGGACAAAAAAACCGCGGGCCTTTTCGCATAGCGGAAATATCGATATGGAATTACGTAAAACCCTTGATTTAACTCAGCGACAGGCTGATATTTGGAAAGAGATCACCCAAAGTTTAGCTGCACAAAATATTAAATCTACCACTTCACAATACCTTCAATTGGATAGAGATATTGTAAAAGCAGATTCTGTTTATCGCAATTTTTTTAATGGGAAGCTGGCTAAAACGGATAGTTCCTTTGCTGGTTTTCTGGCTATTTCGGGAGATCGAATTTTAGGAACTGAAATTTTTGTAACACCTACATTATTTCGAAATGCGTGGGAATCAATGCTAGCTTCATTTACAAGGTCTGCCATTACCAAAGGTGCCCCTGCTTCAGTTGATAAAAAGAAAATGGAAATCTTTATGGATCCATTATTAGAAAATGAAACATCACAGAAAAAAACTTTGGCGCAAATCGGCAAAGCCTATAAGTTTGAAAATTTAGTGATTGGGTTAATTGCCTATGGATTTTAGATGCTCCTATCCAATATCTTTACCGAATGTATTTGGTTAAAACTCCTTGGTGGTTAAGGGTAATTTATCCGCATTTGATTTGGCGAATGCCCACTCAAGAAAAAATCATTTATCTAACTTTTGATGATGGTCCTCACGAAACAGCAACTCCTTTTGTATTAGACACACTTGCTCAGTACAATGCCAAAGCAAGTTTTTTTTGTATAGGAAAAAATGTGCTGGAGCATCCTGAAATTTATGCGCGCATTATGCAAGAAGGGCATTCTGTTGGGAACCATACCCAACATCATGCCAATGGCTGGAAAGTGAGCAATGATCAATATTTCAGCGAAATTGATGCAGCTGCTAAATTGATTCATTCTCCATTATTTCGCCCTCCATATGGAAGAATTAAGCGTTCACAAATCAAGCAATTGATGCGAACTGGTGATTCGAAATTGTCAAACGATGTTTTATCTACTGTGCAGTCTAATATAGAGCAACCAGGATATAAAATTATTATGTGGTCTGTTTTAAGTGGAGACTTTGATACTACACTCAACGCAGCGGCTTGCACTAAGAATGTACTTGAAAATACTGGCCCTGGGTCAATTGTGGTTTTTCATGATAGTACCAAAGCCTGGGATAGAATGTCGGTTGCATTACCTACAGTTTTGGAACATTTTTCGGGGATGGGTTATCGGTTCGAAGCGCTCTAACGGTCAGACGGGGTACCCCTAAAAAAAGGGAAGGCCGAGGTAGAAACCTCAGCCTGTTTTTAATCCGTACCCTATGAAAACAAAAATCACGGTAATTGATGATGCCGAATTACCGCAGTTACTTTATTAATCCCTATATATCTTAATACTTTCTATCGTTTCTTTCATCTTCTTTGGTAGATTACCTGTCG
>JANOQC010000137.1:0-14102 GCA_031422175.1 Sphingobacteriia bacterium
ACCGTCGGTCATGGTATCACTTAGTTTCGGCATACGCACAAATTCAACGCCTTGAGGTAATGTTGAATGTTGAATGTTAGATGTTAAATGAGTTCTTTCATTTTTAGTTTGCGTGCTTTCATTTTTCATTTCTAATTTAGAATTTAAAATTTCGGATATATCTTCTCCTTCTTTTCCTAAAATAGCAATGATAGAGTCAACCGGAACAGTTCCTTTTTCCTGTACACCAATATGCAACAGCACACCATCCTGAAAGGATTCAAATTCCATGGTTGCCTTATCAGTTTCAATATCAGCCAATAGATCGCCGCTTTTTACTTTATCACCAACCTTTTTATGCCATTTGGCAATTACACCATCTGTCATGGTATCACTCAGCTTGGGCATTCTTACTATTTCAGCCATTTCTATGAATTAAAAATTGTAAATTAAAAATTTAGATACTTTGTTTTGTTGTTTTTAATTATTCAATGATGTAAGGATAATTCGGTTCTGCATAAATGTCTTTAAATAATTCATCCGGCTCTGGGTATGGACTTTCTTCAGCAAACTGCACCGATTCATCTACCAAGGCTTTTACTCGGGCTTCTGTTTCTTCAACTTCTGTCTCCGTGATCCAATTATTTTTCTTTAAAGTGACCAATACTTTTTCAATTGGATCTTGAGTTTGGTATTCTTTTACTTCGTCTTTGGTACGATACGTTTGGGCGTCACTCATACTATGTCCTTTGTAACGATAGGTTTTCATTTCTAATAAAGTAGGGCCGCCGCCTTCTTTTGCTCTTTTTACTGCTCTAGCAACGCTATCATGAACTGCTTCTGGCGACATACCATCAATATTATCAGCTGGCATATCGTATGCATCTGCTAATTTATAGATATCAATTACGTTACTTGTTCTAGAAATTGAAGTACCCATTGCGTAATTGTTGTTCTCACAAATAAAAATTACAGGTAATTTCCACAACATGGCAAGATTGAATGTTTCATGCAACATACCTTGTCTTGCAGCGCCATCTCCAAAATAACAAAGCACCACATTTTGAGTTCCTTTGTATTTCTCGGCAAAAGCCAATCCAGCTCCAGTTCCAATTTGTGCACCAACAATGCCATGGCCGCCATAAAATTTATGTTCAACACTAAAAAAGTGCATACTTCCTCCTTTACCTTTTGCGCATCCTGTAGACTTACCGTATAATTCTGCCATACAAGCATTAGCGCTTACTCCTTTGGAAAGAGCTAGACCATGGTCGCGATATGCAGTAATAAAGGGGTCATCTGCAGAAGTGGCTGTCATACATCCTGCAGCAATGGCTTCTTGTCCGATATAGGCATGAAAAAATCCTCGAATTTTTCCGGCCATTTTATACATTTCTTCCGCTTTTAATTCAAACTGACGTATGAGCTGCATCAGCTCGTACCAGTAGAGGTAAGTTTCTTTTGAAAATTTTGTTGGCACTGTTCAAAAATTTGAGTCGCAAATATAGGGTATATAGTCGAAATTCGATATTCCCCAGCTGGTGTAAAATTGATCGTTTAGATTCAATTATATTGCTTCAAATAATTCTAATATGGCTTCCGGGGGATAAGGTATCCGAATTTGAGCCAGATATGCTTCTTCTAATAGTAAAGCAAAGCTTTCAAAATAAGTTATTACATCTTCTCGTTCGTTGCGTTTAAGCCATCTAAATCCACCTGAAATATTGTTTAATACTGCACGATCATCTAAATACTCCAAATGGTGAATATCTGTGGGTGTAAGACCTATTTCTTGTAATTTTTTGATCAATAAATCAATTGGTGTATTACTCACCGGACAAAAATCTACTGCTAACTCGGTCCATTCTCCAATTCCTGCATGGGCATAAGTCAAAATTTCTTCTTTGGATAAATGAGCAACAGTTTGTAATAAATTTCCACAATTGCAAGCCCCATGATTGCCCCAAGCATAATGGGCACCATTTTTTAAATTATTGGCTGTTTGCCTCAAAGCTTCAACTAGTTCAAGTGTAGGTTTTGCCATTTTAGGTATTATTTTATATTCAAACATCAAATTTTTATAAAAAGTTGAATGTAATTTTATTTGTTCAATTTTTTCACATAAAAACAATTTTAAATTTAAACAGTAAAATTATTTTTTTTTATTTTATCATTTTATAGAACAAAACTATTTGTTTAACTGTACTATAAAATAAAATAAACAAAATGAAAATGAAATTTATCGCTTCTTTCGCAATTGTTATTGCAAGTGCCTTTACAAGTTTATCAGCTCAAAAAACTGTAGTTGATATTGCCGTTGGTTCTAAAGATCATTCAACTTTAGTTGCTGCTGTTAAAGCTGCAGGTTTAGTAGAAACTTTACAATCTGCTGGTCCTTTCACTGTATTTGCACCAGTTAATAGCGCTTTTGCAAAATTACCTGCAGGAACTGTTGACAATTTACTAAAACCAGAAAGTAAAGCAACATTAACCAAAATCTTGACTTACCATGTTGTTGCTGGTAATCTAGATGCTGCTGCTGTTGTTGCTGCAATCAAAGCTGGTAAAGGTAAAGCTGCTGTAAAAACAGTAAGTGGTGGTACTTTAACTGCTTCAATGAACGGTAAAAATGTCATTCTTACAGACGAGAATGGTGGTGTATCAACTGTAGTTGCTACCGATCTTAAAGCTGGTAACGGAATCGTACATGTAATTGATACTGTTGTATTACCTAAGTAATTTGAGCTTAGTCTTCGAAACAGCATAATCTTAAAAATAAAAAATCCGGAATTTGATTCATTCATTTTCCGGATTTTTTTTACACTATCCTAATTCATCATTCCTAATTCTTAATTCATCATTCCTAATTCTTTAGGCTTCTAATAAAAAAGGGTATCCATAATGTGTTGGAGGATTATACGTTTCCTTTATTGTTCTTGCACTTAACCACCTGTATAAATTCAATGCACTACCTGCTTTATCATTAGTTCCTGAAGCTCTAGCTCCTCCAAATGGTTGTTGTCCTACAACTGCACCGGTTGGTTTATCATTGATATAAAAATTACCAGCTGCATTTCTGAGTTTATTCGTAGCCAACTCAACAGCAGTTCTGTCCTGAGCAATAATGGCACCTGTTAATGCATAAGCAGAAGTACTGTCTACTAAAGCCAATGTTTTTTCGAATTGTTCTGCTGGATAAACGTAAATGGTTAACACAGGTCCAAAAATTTCTTCGCACATAGTAACTGATTTAGGATCCTTCGATACAATTACAGTAGGTTCAATAAAATACCCTTTTGTTTTGCTGAAGTTTCCTCCAGTAATAATCTTTACTTTTTTATTCTTCTTTGCATTGGTAATGTAACGGGTAATATTGGTATAAGATTTTTC
This sequence comes from Sphingobacteriia bacterium, assembly GCA_031422175.1. Lineage (GTDB taxonomy): Bacteria > Bacteroidota > Bacteroidia > Chitinophagales > Chitinophagaceae > Sediminibacterium. The sequence goes on from JANOQC010000137.1 coordinate 3,370, forward strand.
GTCAATCACAGCATTCACAAAATTGGTAAAATCTTCTACAGTTCCCATTTTCATCGATTCCACTGCAGTTACTAATCTAGACAATACAGCGTCGGCAATATTGCTTGGTATATAGGCTCTTGAAGCAGCTGAACATTTTTGACCCTGGTATTCAAAAGCGCCTCTTGCTAATGCTGTTACTACCGTATCAACATCTGCTGATTTGTGAGCAACTACAAAGTCTTTTCCGCCAGTTTCTCCTACAATTCTTGGGTATGATTTGTACATTCCCATATTTTCTCCGATTACTTTCCACATATTATTGAATACACCAGTAGAACCTGTAAAATGAACACCAGCAAAGTCTCTATGCGAAAAACAAACTTTTCCAATGGTAGGGCCATCTACATAAATTAAATTAATTACTCCATCAGGCAATCCTGCTTCTCTTAAAATGCGCATAAACAATTGAGCAGAATAAATTTGAGTATTGGCAGGTTTCCAAACAACCACATTGCCACACATTGCAGCAGATGTAGGTAGGTTTCCACCAATGGCCGTAAAATTAAAAGGGGTAACAGCCAGCACAAACCCTTCTAAAGCACGAAACTCCATTCTATTGTGCATGCCTGGTGCTGATACAGGTTGCTGCTTATAAATTTCACTTAAAAAATGAACATTGAATCGTAAAAAATCTATCAACTCACAAGTGCTATCAATTTCTGCTTGGTAAGCGTTTTTACTTTGGCACAACATGGTAGAAGCTACCATTTGGTAGCGATATTTTGTTGCCAATAAATCGGCGGCTTTCAAAAAAATATGTGCACGGTTTTCCCAGCTCATATTCTCCCATTTTTCTTTTGCTTGTAAAGCAGCAGCAATTGCAGCTTGTACATGTTTTTCTTCTCCAACACTAAAATGCCCGAGTGTATGTGCTATTTCATGAGGAGGATGGATAGCCATTTTTTTATCGGTTCTTACTAATTTGCCACCTATATACATAGGGATATCTAATTCCTTTTTTTTAAGGTCGGCCAAAGCTTTTTTCAATGCAGCTTTTTCGGGAGTTCCTGGTGCATAGGCAATTACCGGATTATTAGCTGGAAGTGGATAAGAAAAAGTACCAATTTGCATAATTACTTATTTAAAAGATTGAGACCGCAAGGTAAGGAGAATTCATTATTGTGAATATGCAATACATTTGTATATGGCCATCATTTTGTTTGATAATTCAAACCGCAACCGTTTTTCACCAATTTCAATAACAAAAGCAGTGGCATCTTTCCATTTTGGATTGTTGTCTGTAAAGGAACGGTGGGAGTTATGGTTAAAACAAAACACATTTGTTCATACAGAACCATACTTACAATCATTATATGAAACCCCAAAGTTGGAAAATCATATATGGATTGATGCTGCTATAATTCCTACGGAATTGGTTGTTCAGCAAATCTTGGCTTTAGAAATTGGACAAGTATTGATGGATGAAAAAGGTATAGTGGCAGGGAAATCAAGCAAAAATTTTAGTGAATTTTCTCCTGAAACTTGTTCAACTTTTTTCGAGATTATTATTTCCATTGAATCTGTGCATCGGATTGAATTTCCATGGGAAATAATGCAACAGAATGAATTATTTATTAAAGAAGATTTCAAAATAGTTACCAAAGGAAGACATTCACAACCAATACCATCTACCGTTCAAGTATTTCAATCAGCAAATATATTTATTGAAGAAGGGGCTAAATTAGAATTTTGTATCCTTAATTCTACTACAGGTCCTATTTATATAGGCAAAGATGCTGAGATTATGGAAGGCTCCACCATCAGAGGCCCATTTTCAATTGGATTTAATTCTGTAATTAAAATGAATAGCAGGGTTTACGGAGCTACTAGTTTAGGGCCAAATTGTATGGGGGGAGGAGAAATTAAAAACTCCGTAATTATGGGCAATTCCAATAAAGCCCATGACGGATATATGGGAGATGCAGTAATAGGAGAATGGTGCAATTTTGGAGCAGGCAGTTCAAATAGTAATTTAAAAAATTCTGCAGGCGATATTAAAGTTTGGTCGATGGATTTAGATAAAATGGTTTCAGTTGGCCAAAAATGCGGGGTTATTATGGGAGATTATTCTCGGCTGTCTATTAATTCATCTGTTAATACAGGCGCTGTAATTGGCGTTAGTTGCAATGTGTTTGGTGCAGGCCTTTTGCCCAAGAAAATTCCTCACTTTAGTTGGGGTATTGATGGAAAAAAGTACGATATTGATATCGCAATTGTTGATATTAATAATTGGAAAATAATGAAAAAGCAATCGCTTTCAAAGGCTGAAATAGCGGTACTCCAATATATTTTTGAATTAAAATAATTTTTAAACAAATAGATAATCATCAAGTAATGAGAAAACAAATTGCAGCAGCTAATTGGAAAATGAATTTAACAATACAACAAGGCGAACAGCTGTTGAACGATATAATTGAAAAGCCGTTTACGCTCAAAGAAAATCAGGAAGCAATTTTTGCAGTTCCTGCACCATATATTCCTATGGCTCAATCTAAAATCAGGAATAAAGAGCAATTATATGTTGCCGCACAAAATTGTCATAGTAAAAAATCAGGTGCATATACGGGTGAAATTTCTGCAGATATGCTAAGTTCTATAGGTGTTCAATATGTTGTAATAGGGCACTCAGAAAGAAGAGAATATTTTAATGAATCAAATTCTTTTTTGTCAGAGAAAGTAAATACTTGTTTAGAAAATAATATTCATCCTATATTTTGCTGTGGGGAGCCATTAGATATTCGAGAATCAAATACTCAAAATGACTATGTTGGCAAACAGTTAAAAGAATCTTTATATCATCTTACTGAAGATCAAATTCGTAAAATAGTAATCGCCTATGAACCTATCTGGGCAATAGGAACAGGCAAAACAGCAACCTGTGAACAGGCCCAAGAAATGCATGCATTCATTCGAAAAAATATTGAATCAGTTTATAGCTCATCAACAGCCAATGCTATTTCAATTTTATATGGTGGAAGTGTAAAAGCTGCAAATGCTGTAGAAATATTTTCTCAACCAGATGTGGATGGTGGATTAGTAGGAGGAGCATCTTTGGTAGCAGATGAATTTGTAGCAATTATTAATGCGTTGAAATAAATTCCAACAGGCCATTTATTTAAAAATAAACTGCGCTCTTTCAATACGGTCATTAATAGCAATGCCTATTCCTGATACGGGAAAAATCTCAGCTAATATAACATCATAGTTGCCCTTATCAATTTTTCTAAGTGTTGCAAAGAGTTTATTTGCTGCTATAGCTATATCTCCCTCTGGGGAAAGGGTATAACAATCGGATTGATCTGCTTCGAAATAATTTTTAAAGCTAATCACTGCAATTTTTTTCCCTGAATGGGTCTTAATTAATTGCTCAATTTCACCTCTAAATAATGGAGTATTAGGAGCGTAATGACTTTTCAATTGACCTGGTGTTTTGGGTGTAGATTCAGGAGTAGCAATTTTAACTTCAAGCCCAGTTAAATCGGTTAGTTGTGCTGCACTAATTCCTCCTGATCTATGTAAAATAATATGATCTCCAACTACTTCACAAATGGTAGATTCTAAGCCAATACTAGTTGGCCCTCCATCAAGTATATATTCAATTTTCCCATTTAAGCCATCATACACATGGGTTGATAACGTGGGGCTTACATACCCCGAAGGGTTTGCACTAGGAGCTGCAAGTGGAAAATCAATTTGTTCTAATAAAGATAAAGTTAATGGATGTTTGGGTATTCGAATTGCAACTTTATTGCTTCCTGCAGTAGTAATATCAGGAACAGTATTTTTTTTGGGTAGTAATAAAGTGATTGGACCTGGCATTAAAATTTTAGCAATAATTAAACTATGAATGTCTGCCTCTGCATAACGATTAATTTGATCAATATTTTTTATATGCAAAATCAAAGGATTAAACGATGGTCTATTTTTTGCAGCATAAATTTTTGAAACTGCTGCCTCACTTAATGCATTACCTGCAAGGCCGTATACTGTTTCGGTAGGGATGGCTACCAATTCATCCGCTAATAATAGTTCAGTTGCTTTTTGTAAATCTGTACCAATAGTAGTAATCATTCCTTACATTTTTATAGGCAATTCAGCATGAATATAATCGTCTAATTTATCAATATGCAAAACAGTACTCGTATTGTTATGGTTGGGATGAAACATAGGCGCAAATTTAGCTCCATAAACAAATTCTGCAAAACTATAGGACGCTCTAGAAATCACCGTACTTGAAAAACTCTCATCAAAACCTTGTACAAAAATCAATATTTCTGCTTGTGCAGAATCTATATCCTCTTTTGTAAAATTATAAAGCGGACTATTTTCATTGATCATGTGCACCAAAGTCCAGTTAGCTGTTAAAGTATTTGCTTTGGCAATTTCCAATGGCAAATCAAAAAACTTGTTTTTCTTTTGTCCATCTTCTTCCACTCTTAATGCCAACGTAATTTTAACTTCTACATTAACTAAATAATTTTTGGTGTAGGGTACCATTCTAAACATCAAAGCAACCCCCTCTTTAAATGGTACGAATAGCATGTTTTTACTATAACGAATAAATGCCCTTGGGCGTGCAAATCTTCCATACAACAAACCAGTGGCTAATGCAAAACTCATTAATCCCACCAAAGCTTCTAAAGAAGCAGTTAAACTGGTAGCAAACCCTATCGGATTAATTCTTCCATACCCTACAGTTGTAAATGTTTGAGCGCTAAAGAAAAATGCTTCTCCCCATTTTTCGGAATCATTCTTGGCTACCATTCCACCCAAATGTTCTATTCCAATAAAAATATACAGACTAGCAAATATTAAATTTACAATCACAAAAAATACGAGAATTGAAATTAGAAACTTCCAAATTGGCATAGAAAGAAGGGAATGGTAAATATTCAATCTTCTCCAAATAGGAAGCCCATTAGGTTCTATGTTCGGAGCCCCATTATTGTTAAAGAATCGCCCCCCACTCAAAGAGGTGTTGGTTCCAAGGCCGGTTTCTTCGTTTACCTTGGCTTTTCTATTTAATTTTCTCATTAACATCTTATACTATTCTTGGTTGAAGATAACTCATACAAGCCTATCTTTGCCGCCTTATGAAACAGATTAGGAATTTTTGTATTATAGCCCATATTGATCATGGTAAAAGTACGTTAGCCGATAGACTATTGGAACATACCAAAACTATTGGAGAAAGAGACATGATGAATCAGGTATTGGATGATATGGATTTAGAACGCGAGAAAGGAATCACTATTAAAAGTCACGCTATTCAAATCAATTATACCTATAATGGTATTGTATATGTTTTAAACTTGATTGACACCCCAGGACATGTTGACTTTAGCTATGAAGTAAGCAGAGCGTTAGCAGCATGTGAAGGAGCTTTGTTATTAGTAGATGCGTCTCAAGGTATTCAAGCACAAACAATAAGCAATCTATATTTAGCTATGGAGAATGATTTAGAAATTATTCCCGTAATTAATAAAATTGATATGGATGGAGCAAAAATACCAGAAGTAACCGATCAAATCATCGATTTAATTGGCTGTAAGCAAGAAGACATATTGTTGGCAAGTGGAAAATCTGGTATTGGAATTGAGGAAATTTTGCAATCAATAATTGAACGAATTCCTGCACCAGAAGGCAGCGTGGATGCTCCTTTACAAGCTTTAATTTTTGATAGTGTTTTTAATAGTTTTAGAGGAATTATTATTTATTATAGAATTCTAAACGGCACACTAAAAAAAGGGGATAAAATTCGTTTTGTAGCTTCTGGGCAAGATTATAATGCAGATGAAGTAGGAGTATTGAAATTATCCATGACGCCTAAGTCGGAGGTAAAAGCTGGGGATGTAGGATATATTATTACAGGAATAAAAAATGCAAAAGAAGTAAAAGTTGGCGATACCATTACTTTAGCCAATAATCCAGGTGAAATGATTCATGGATTTGAAGAGGTAAAACCAATGGTTTTTGCAGGTATTTTTCCAGTTGAAACAGATCAGTTTGAGGAATTACGAGACTGTATGGATAAACTGCAGTTAAATGATGCTTCTCTTACTTTTGAATTAGAAACGTCTCAAGCCTTAGGTTTTGGATTCCGTTGTGGTTTTTTGGGTCTTTTACACATGGAAATTATTCAAGAAAGATTGGAGAGGGAATTCAATCAAACGGTTATTACTACAGTTCCGAATGTAAGTTTCAATGCATACACCACCAGAGGTGAAAAAATTCTAGTGAACAACCCAGTAGAAATGCCTGATCCTGTTAAAATTGATCGGATAGAAGAGCCCTTTATTAAAGCACAGATCATTACGTTGCCGGACTATATAGGAAATATCATGACCCTTTGTTTGGGTAAGCGTGGAATTTTAATTAACCAAAGCTATTTAACTCCAACAAGGGTTGAATTGATTTTTGAAATGCCTTTAACGGAGATCGTATTTGATTTTTACGATAAACTTAAAAGTTCCACTCGAGGGTATGCATCATTTGATTATTCACCCATTGATAACAGAGATGCTGATATAGTGAAGATGGATATTTTATTGAATGCTGAAAAAGTAGATGCATTAAGTGCATTAATTCATAGAAGTCGTGCACAAGATTTTGGAAGAAGATTGTGTGAGAAATTAAAAGAGCTGTTGCCAAAACAACAGTTTCAAATTTCCATTCAGGCAGCTATTGGAGCCAAGGTTATTGCACGCGAAAATATTAGTGCAATGCGCAAGGATGTTACTGCTAAATGTTACGGTGGTGATATAAGCAGAAAACGTAAACTATTGGAAAAGCAAAAAGAGGGAAAGAAAAGGATGCGTCAAATTGGAAATGTAGAAATTCCGCAAGAAGCATTTTTGGCTGTATTGAAACTAGATTAAAATTCTATGTTAGGTATATAAATCCATTTGCCAAATTCCCATCTAAATCCTTCGATTGTACCGTAGGGTACAAGTGTATGCTTCTTGCTGATTTCGCCAGTTTCGCTCACCAGTTTTGCAAATACAATTTTATCTATTGCTGCATCATAGTTGAGCTTTGCATTGGCTTCTTTTTTGAATTCTAGGCAAAATCGATAAGCTGGTTGTGGTGGCTTAATAGGGTCATTAGGGTAAATGAAATACTTCCCCCCAAATAATGGTTGATTATTGTTATCAAAAGTTAATACTTCCATCCATTTTTTAGTACTCCTTGCATCATTCTCATCATATCCAATAAGTGTATAATAATTTTTATTATTGTATTTTTTTTGCACAATATTATAATACAATGCTCCAATCCAGTTTTCATTGCTTCTCACAGAGTCTATCGGTTTTTCAGTAAAATCTGTTCCATCAAACAGTGGAATCAATTTTAATGAACCGTCGCTTGTTTTTAGTTGAATGGCTCCTTTATATCTGTAATAGGTAAAATCTTTCATTAATTGCCAAGTAATTATTCTAAAACTACTATCTGGTGCATATAACCTAGAAACTGTTTTCAATGAATCAAATGCATAATTAAATGAGTAAGGCGTTTTTAAAGCTTGAACAAGATTTTTTGTAAAAAAACTATCTGCTCTCAAGCGATCTACCATTTCTTCTGCATTCACTATATCGAAAGCGAATTTACCCAACACCAGTTCAGCTGATTGCAATATTTTTTTATTTATAGCTGTTTGGGCATTACAATTGATTATAGAAAATAGCAACAAAAAAAGAAAAAATTGTTTTTTGTTCATTTGTGTTATCAATGATTATATGATAGCAATTTACAAGCAAAAAGGGCAAATGCTACATTATAAAAGATTTTTATCTTTTTTTTATACTATAACAAGCTTCAGCAAAAGCATATAAGTCGGTAAACCTGCAATCAATTATTGGATCAGGGAAAGGAACTTCAGGATGGGTGGTAGCTACAAATACTGTTTTCATACCCGCATTTCTCCCAAACTTCATATCGCTCATTCTATTTCCAACCATGATACTTTTTGAAAAATCGATATGCGAAAAATCGGCTTGAGCCTGAAATGCCATGCCTGGCTGAGGTTTTCGATTGGGAGAGTCGTCTGCTAAATCCGGACAAAAATAAACTTTATCAATTTTTCCGCCTTCATTTTCAAAAGTAGCTAACATATTACGATGAATTTCATTTAGATGAGTCAATGTCATCAATCCTTTGCCTATACCTTTTTGGTTGGTAACAACCACGATAGTTTTAAAACATTGATTGAGTATTGAAATTGCAGCAATGCTTTTCTCGTAAAATTTAAATTCATTCCAATTGAGAATATAATCGTCATTTTTCTCGTGATTGATTACTCCGTCACGATCTAAAAATAAAGTCCAACTCGTATCAATAGTATTTAAGTTAAGCATACTAGTTAAAAATATCGGCTTCCACCAATTCACAAATAATATGGCCTATTAGAATATGACTTTCCTGAATTCTTGGCGTAATATCTGAAGGTACATTCAATAAATAATCGGAGAGGGGTTTTAGTTTTCCACCAGAACTTCCGGTGAAACCAATAGTTATGATTTCTTTTGACTTTGCCATTTCAAAAGCTTTTACAATATTGGTAGAGTTTCCTGATGTTGATAGGCCAATTAACACATCACCCTTTTCCATTGTACCTTCCACTAAACGAGCATATATTTCATCATAACTATAATCATTCGCAACCGCTGTTAAGTAGGAGCTATTGCAATGAAGTGCATCTGAAGGTAAGGCCCTTCTGTTTTTATAAAATCTTCCAGAGAATTCTGCAGAAAGATGTTGTGCATCCGCAGCACTTCCTCCATTACCACAAAAAAGTACTTTATGTCCCGCTTTGAAAGATTTACATACTGCGAATACAATTTGATCTACAGTTTGCAAAAATAGTTGATTGTTCAACAAAGATTGTTTTACTTCTATTGATGCTTGTATTATTTCAGGGATAGACTTATTCATAGTAAATCATTGGTGTTTTGCAAGTGAAATAATTGTATTGGTTAAAACTTCCCAACTGTATTTCTCTTTACTCTTGCGAAGATGATTTAAAAAATGATCCTCACCTAATTCATATAATCGATCAATTCCTTGAGCAATACTTACTGCAGTAGGTTCAGCTACAATTCCAGATTTGTCTTCTAAAACCATCTCAGGTAATGCACCAACATTGGTAACTAAAATTGGTTTTTCAAAATGATAAGCCAGTGGGGTGACGCCACTTTGAGTAGCATTCCGATATGGTTGTATAACAAAATCGCAAGCGTTTAGATAATTTTGAACTTCATCGTCGGGTATGAAATGGGTAATTGAGTAGACATTTTTTTCAATTCCCAATGAGTTGATTAAATCGGTATAATATGCTGGATGCTCATAAAATTCTCCTGCAATAATGAGTTTGGGCATTACTTTTTGTGGATTATTTGCATGCTCAAATTGAAGAATAGCCATTGCTTGTAACAATAAATCCAACCCTTTATATTTTCTTATAAAACCAAAAAATAAAATAAGTGGTTCATTAATTGGTAATCCTAATTTTTGCCTCGCTACTGTTTTATCCATTTTTTGACCAAAATGATCATATAATGGATGTTGAACAGTAATTACTTTTTTACTGCTGAATGTTTTAAGGTCTAGAGCCACTTTCTTGCTAAGTGTAATAAAAGCATCAATGGGTTTAACAAAATACTTGGTAAGTGATTTGTCTCCAAACCTTTTTTCATGAGGGATAATATTGTCTGCTATACAGATGATTTTAGAAACTTTATTTTTTCTTACAATTCTTAAAATGGTACCTAAACATGCACCCATAAATGGCAACCAATATCTTACTAATACAATTGGTGCTTTTTTGTCTTTTATAATTCTACCTACTTTGATCCAATTGAATGGGTTGATAGAATTTATACAAACATGAATGATTAAATCATTTGGTGCAGGTAGTTCTGTATATTGAGATTTTCCTGGAAATAAAAAGGAAGGATATTGTAAAGAAAAAGTATAAATAGTGACTTTAAAACCTTGGTCTTGAAATGCTCGGGCAATCCTTTCATTAAATGATGCAATACCTCCACCTCTAAATGGCCAAGTAGTTCCGATTAGAATCAGCTCTTTTTGCATGAGTTCAATTGAGAGGCTAGGAGATGCCTAATTTATCTTCAATTAGGTAAACATTTCTTTCCGATGCATTTCTTGCAATCAATTCTGCAATGAAACCTGTTAAGAATAATTGCATTCCAATTATCATGGTGGCTAAAGCGATAAAAAAGAACGGCTTATTGGTTAAAGCTACTTCAGGATCAATCACTTTGGCTATAATCAAATAGAGACTAGAACTTAATCCTACTAAAAAAAACAAAGTTCCATATAGACCAAAAAACTGCATAGGCTTTTTTCCGAATTTACCAAGAAACATGATGGTGCCTAAATCGAGAAAGCCATTTACAAAACGAGATATTCCGAATTTGGTTGAACCGTATTTTCTAGGACGATGCTCTACAATTTTTTCTCCAATTTTTCTAAAGCCACTCCATTTTGCCAATATGGGAATATACCGATGCATTTCACCAAATACTTCTATACTTTTCACTACTTTTTTTCTATAGGCCTTTAATCCACAATTAAAATCGTTGAGCTGAATGCCCGAACTCTTTCTTGCAACAGCGTTAAAAAATTTAGAAGGAATATTTTTAGTAAGTGTATTGTCAAATCTTTTTTTCTTC
>JANOQC010000138.1:0-13439 GCA_031422175.1 Sphingobacteriia bacterium
GCTTGTGGGGCAAATTACTGCTCAGGATTTTTCTAATAAGGGAAAGGATTTTTGGTTGGGATATGGCTATCATGTAAGGTTTGTAAGTGGAAATCCGTTAAACGGACAAGAGCTTGTACTTTATTTTACTTCAGATCAAAATGCAAATGTAACTGTAGAAATACCTTCACTTGGATATTCTCAAACTTATCAAGTTGTCGCAAATCAAGTTTCTGTAAGTCAGCCATTACCTAAATCAGGAGCTCAAGATTCAAGGCTTACTGCCCCTGGGAAGTCTAATAAGGGTATCCATATAACAAGTGACAAGGCAATTGTTGCATATGCGCATATTTACAACGCTTCTGTTTCTGGAGCATCCATCCTGTTTCCAACAAACACACTAGGAAAAGAGTATTATTCAGTAAACTATACTCAAAGATCAAATGAAGGCAATTCTAATTCTTTTTTCTTAATTGTTGCAACAGAGGACAATACTCAAATTGAAATAACACCTAGTGCATCTAATTTGAATGGGCTAACTGTTGGTGTTGCTTCTCCAATAATTACTTTGAATAAAGGGGAAGTTTATAATGTGATGGGTACTACATCTGGAAATATTGGTTCCGATTTAACTGGGTCAAAAGTAAGGTCAATTGCAGGTTCAGCTAACAGTTGTAAACCAATAGCAGTTTTTTCAGGTTCAGGAAAAATTAGTATTGGTGGTTCAGGGTCTGGGAGTGCTGATAATTTGTTTGCACAATCTTTCCCTTCAAATGCATGGGGTACAAAATATTTAACAGCACCGACTGGATCTCAACCTAATAATTTTTATCGAGTTTGTGTTAAAGACCAAAATACTAATGTTAAACTAAATGGTATCGTTTTACCAAAATCAACTTTGATTAATAATTTTTATTATGAATTTAAGAATTCAGGGGGTTCAACAGTACCAACACCAAATTTAATAGAAGCTGATCAACCAATTATTGTTGCACAATATATGACTACTCAAGGTCAAGATGGCAATCCAAATGTTACACCTGGAGGAGATCCTGAAATGATTTATTTGAGTCCCGTTCAACAAACGATTAATAAAATAACCCTTTATTCTGCATCACAATTTCAAATATTGAGAAGCTATATAAATGTAATAATAAAAAATGAAGGAGTTAATAGCTTTACTATTGATGGAGTTGCGCCAATAGCTAATAGTTTTTCCCCACATCCAGGGGATCTTACATATTCATACGCTCAATTGCAAGTTTCTGCTGGGTCTCATTCTTTATTTTCTGATAGTGGCTTTAATGCAATTGCATATGGATTTGGATCTGCAGAAAGTTATGGTTACAATGCAGGAACCAATATTGTTGATCTTAATCCACCAGTTTCTATACAAAATGAATTTTCAGCAACCAATGTTTCTTATTCTGCAACTTGTAGTAATACTCCATTCAGGGTAAACTTAGCATTAACTTATCAACCAGAAAAAATTGTGTTGGATTTTAATGGCGTTGCGGGTCTTAATGGACCACAACAATTCACCTATGTGCCTAATTTTGGAACTACCAAATACGATTCCACATATATTTCTAATGGTAAAACGTATTATTTATACCGCGTTCCCCAATCATACACTTTTACTGTTGCAGGAACATATCCTGTTAAAATTACAACTACTACTACTTTACCTCAATCAGATGGGTGCAGTAATACCAACGATCAAGAAATTACTGATAATATTATAGTTAACGCACCACCCATTGCCGATTTTAAAATAGTAACTGACGGCTGTATTAACAACACCATTGCATTGACCGATTTATCGGATGGGGTAGGCAGACCCGTGGTTAGATGGCTTTGGGAGTTTAATGATGGAACAACTTCTGCTTTACAAAACCCTTCTAAAATATTTACAACCGCTAATAATTATACAGCCAAACTAACCAGTATTACCGATTTTGGGTGCATAGCACAAGTTACAAAACCAATCAATGTTTCAGCAAAACCAGTATCGCTTTTTTCTGTCCCCACATTGAGGTGTGAAAAAGGGGATATTGTATTTACCGAAGCATCAACTTTAGCTCCGGGTGCCGCAACAAATACAATTGTTCGTTATACTTGGAATCTCGATAACGGTTCGCCAACAGATACTTTAACCACATCTACTGCAAGAAATACTAGCTATTCAATATGGGGAAATAAAAATGCCTACTTAGTTACAGCATCCAATACTGGTTGTATCAGTGATACATTTAGAATTTCAGGATTTAAAATTAATCCTTTGCCTGCGGTAGGATATGTATTACCTGAAGTTTGTTTGGACGATGCTAATGCACCATTCCAGGATACTAGTAAAATTGCAGATGGCACTGAATCACAGTTTCAGTATACTTGGAAGTTTAATGATGGAACACCTGCAATTAGTCCTGGTCCTACTTTTACGCCAACAATGTTGATTCAAAAGAGCCCAGCACCCAAATATAATTGGCCCGGAAATTACACAGTATCCTTAACTGTCACTTCAAATAATAATTGTGTGGCTTCTTTAAATTCACCATTTAAAGTAAACGGAAGTGTTCCAAATGCTCAATTTACTGTTGTGCAAAACAATCCTTTATGCAGTAATGATTCAATTAGACTAATAAACAATTCCACTGTAAACTTTGGTGATATAACAAGGATTGATATTTATTGGGATTCACTAGGATTTCCAGTTAAATTTGTTAGAGACGAAAGCCCTTATTTAGGGAAAGAGTATAGTAATTTATATCCACCTTTTTTATCAGCATTAAGTCCTGCAACTGCTAATTTCAAAATTAGTTTTGTGGCTTATTCAGGTCAGTCAGATGCATGTAGAAAATCTTTACCCAAAATCATTACATTACTCAACGCCCCCAAAGCTACTTTTACAGATATCCGCGATATCTGTTATGATGCAGCACCCAGACAACTTAACCAAGGAACTTTTGTATCTGCAACACCACTTGTAATCGAGGCATTTTCGGGTAAAGGTATCAGCGCTTTAGGAATTTTAAATCCAATAACAACAGGAGTGGGGAATGATACCATCAAATATTATGTAAAAAATACCGCAGGTTGTAAAGACTCTGCTTTTCAACCAATAACCGTTTGGCCTTCTCCGGAGGCAAAATGGTCTGTTCAATCCATTTTATGTGAAAAAAATGACCTAGCTTTTACTGATAATTCTGTTGCTAATTTCAGTAACATCGTTGCACGTAATTGGATTTTTGGGGATGGCAATACGCTTACCAACACAGCGTCTGGAGTATTCAATAAAAAATATTTAAATGCACAAACATACACTACAAGTTTACAAGTGATTACTGATAGTGGTTGCATCAGCACTGTAAATCAACAAGTCATTAAAGTAAATCCATTACCAATTCCTGCATTTAGTTTGCCTAGCATTTGTTTGCCCGATGGACGAGGTACGTTTGCTAATCAATCTACCATTTCCGATAACTCAGAACCTTTATTTAGTTATAATTGGAATTTTGGTGACCCCAACGATCCAACTACTTCTACATTACGCCAACCAACACATAAATACACTGCATTAGGTCCAGTAAATGTTCAATTAAAAATCACCACTAAAGACGCTTGTGTAGATTCTTTAACAAAATCCCTTACTACCATTTATCCATGGCCCAAAGCAGCATTCTCGGCAACGCCAATGGAAGTTTGTTTAGGTGATCAAATTCAATTCCGAGATTTAGGTGATTTAATTAATAGTGGGAATACCGTTAGTTGGAATTGGGATTTAAGTGGTGGCACGAATTCTATTTTACAAAATCCTACAAAAGTATTTTCTGATTCTGGAACTTTTGCCATAAAATACTTTTTTTACAATGTAAATGGATGTGTAAGCGACACTGTGAGTAAAAGCGTAACAGTTCACCCATATCCAAAACTATCGTTGATTCCAAAGATCAATGTATTAGAAGGAGGGAACCAAAAAATTATTCCTAAATATGTGTATGGAACTAATTTAACTTATAAATGGACTCCACCTACTTATTTAAACAATGATATCGATTCTACACCTATAACTACTCCTTTGGGAGATATTCGCTACACATTGAATTTAACCGGAATAGGTAATTGTACTGTTACTGATACGGTGTTTATAAAACTTTTATTGACTCCACTTGTTCCTAATGCATTCTCTCCGAATGGAGATGGAATAAATGATAGATGGAGAATTAAATATTTAGAAGATTATCCTGGGGCAACTGTTGATTTATTCAATCGCTATGGCCAAGCTGTATTTAGTAGTGTTGGATATGATGTAGATTGGGATGGTACAATAAATGGGAAAGCCCTACCAATTGGCACTTATTACTATGTGATCAATCCTAAGAATGGTAGAAAAATTATTACTGGTTCTATAACAATTATTAGATAATTAATGAGGAGTGGATTTTTTATATGGTGCTGTTTGATATGTATTGGAGTGAATGCGCAACAAAGGCCTTACTACACCCAGTATATTATGAATAATTATATCATCAATCCTGCCGTTGCAGGAATTGAAAATTACTGGGATGTAAAAGCAAGTCATCGTATGCAATGGGTTGGTTTAAAAGATGCCCCGGTTACTACTTATTTAACCATACATGGTCCTGTTAAAAAAAGTAATTATGAAAGGGAATCTGCAACTACATTTAGAGCAAGAGGCGATAATCCGAGGGGAGAAGCTTATTGGCGTGATTATACCGTAGCAGATCCTCATGCAGGTGTTGGATTTACCATTATTAACGACAAAACGGGTCCTTTAAATCGATTTGCTGCTTATGGTACTTATGCTTACCATATTGGTCTTTCACCTAGAACCAATTTGTCGGCAGGGGTTTCTGTAGGAATGACTAATTTAAGTTTAGATGCTTCTAAATTAGATTTTGGTTCAACCATTGTTGATCCTGCAGTGGGTAATAGTGGTGTTATCAATCGCTTAAAACCCGATGTGAG
This sequence comes from Sphingobacteriia bacterium, assembly GCA_031422175.1. GTDB lineage: Bacteria > Bacteroidota > Bacteroidia > Chitinophagales > Chitinophagaceae > Sediminibacterium. The sequence continues at coordinate 4,969 of JANOQC010000138.1, forward strand.
TGCTGGTTTGTGGTTGTATTCTAAAAACTATTTTGTTGGACTATCTGCGCAGCAAATTATACCTCAAAATGTTTCTTTTTCCGACAATACAGTTTCTTTAACTGGCGGAAAATTAATACCCCATTTATTTCTAAGTGCCGGTTATAGAATGCAAATGTCTGATGACATTACATTTCTCCCATCAATGTTAATTAGGTATATCAGTCCTTTACCAGTTGGTTATGATGTTAATGCAAAATTTCAATACCAAGACATTTTATGGCTAGGTGCATCATATAGATACAATGATGGGTTTGCTGCAATGATGGGAGTGAACCTTAATAATTCTATTAATATTGGGTATTCCTATGACATTCAAACGTCAAAACTCAACACAGTAAGTAAAGGAACGCATGAAATTTTGATTGGATTTTTATTGGGCAATAAATGGGGAGATTGGTGTCCGCGTAATTTGTGGTAATCAAATAGGTTTGATCATCCATATATCGCAACCATTGTGACCACTATTTCCCATTGGGCCATCTAAATAATTAAATCCAAATTGCTCATAAACGGCAACAGCCTTTTTTAATTCGGGCATCGTTTCTAAATACACTTGCGTAAAACCTTTTGTTTTTGCAACTTGTAAACATTGATCAATCATTTTTCGCCCTAAACCCTTGCCACGGGCTTCTTTCGAGAGATACATTTTTACCAGTTCACAAGTATTATTGGGTAATCCTTCTGTTGGATAAATACCTGCGCCTCCAATGATAGATCCATTTATCTCTGCAATAAAATATGCACTATTAGGTGCTGATTGAAACAATTCAAAAAGGTGATCGGTACTATCATCATAAAAAACAGTTCCTGGTTTATTGGCACCAAATTCAGTTAAAGCAGTTCTGATAATAACAGCTATAGATTGATTGTCTTTTTGTTGGATCGGCCTGATTACCATTTCATCCATAGATTAGTTGTTCTTACTCATTTCTTTAAAAGCATTGATCAGACCGTTAGTAGAACTATCATGGTCTTTAACTTTTTCATTACTTAATAATTCTGGCAAAATTTTATTGGCCATTTGTTTGCCTAATTCTACACCCCATTGGTCGAAACTAAAAATATTCCAAATTACCCCTTGCACAAAAATTTTGTGTTCGTACAGTGCAATCAACATACCCAATGAATGTGGATTGATTTCTTTTAATAAAAATGAATTGGTTGGTTTATTGCCAGCAAAAACTTTAAAAGGAGTGCCGTTTTTAATTTCTTCCTCGCTTTTGTTGGCTTTCATACCTTCAACTTTCACTTCATTTTCCGACTTGCCATTCATCAAGGCTTCTGTTTGTGCAAAGAAATTAGCCATCAATTTTGCATGATGATCACCTATTGGATTATGGCTTATTGCTGGTGCAATGAAATCACATGGTATCATTAAGGTACCCTGGTGAATCAGTTGATAAAAAGCGTGTTGACCATTGGTGCCAGGTTCGCCCCAAATAACTGGGCCTGTAGCATAATTAACGGGGTTGCCTTTTCTATCTACACTTTTGCCATTGCTTTCCATATTGCCTTGCTGAAAATAAGCCGCAAATCGATGCATGTATTGATCATATGGTAAAATCGCTTCGCTTTGAGCACCATAAAAATTAGTATACCAAATACCAATTAATGCCATTAATACAGGAATGTTTTTAGCGAATTTTTCACTCCTAAAATGATCATCAGCCAGGGAAGCTCCTTTGAGTAATTGTTCAAAATTATTGTACCCAATTGTTAAAGCAATGGATAAGCCAATTGCACTCCAAAGAGAATACCTGCCGCCAACCCAGTCCCAAAATTCAAACATATTCGCTTTGTCTATCCCAAATTGAGTTACTAATTTTTCGTTGGTACTCAATGCCGCAAAATGTTTTGCAATATGTTTTTCATCTTCCGCTGTTGCTAAAAACCAAGCTCTGGCTGTATGAGCATTGGTCATGGTTTCTTGTGTGGTAAATGTTTTAGATGCGATCAAAAAAAGTGTTTCTTCGGGATTTACTTTTTTTAATGTTTCTGCAATATGTGTTCCATCAATATTACTTACAAAATAAGTGCTAATTCCTTCAACCCAATATGGTTTCAATGATTCGGTAACCATCACTGGTCCGAGATCGCTTCCTCCAATACCAATATTTACAATGTTCTTTATTTTTTTACCGCTATATCCTTTCCATTTTCCACTATGAACTTTTTCACAGAATGCTTTCATTTGGCCCAACACTTTGCTGATTTTTGGCATGATGTCTTTGCCTTCTACCAAAATGGGGGTATCGGTGAAATTTCTTAAAGCTGTGTGTAATACTGATCTATGCTCTGTTTCATTGATTTTGATGCCTGCAAATAAATCATGAATCGCATCAGTTAACTTACATTCTTCAGCCAGTTGCAACAATAGTTGTAAAGTTTTATTATTGATGATATTTTTAGAATAATCAAATACCAATTGATCTAAGCAAAGGGAGAAAGCTTGAAAACGCTCTGGGTCGGCTGCAAACAAATCCCTCATATGCTTACGGCTCATTTCATCTTCAAAATGTTTCTTTAATAAAAACCAGGCTTGTGTATTTGTTGGGTTAATTCTTGGTAACATATATTGGATAAAGCAGTTATTAATAGGGGGATAGCAAAGTTATCTATAAGCTTTCAATTACCCTAATTGTATCTGCTACCATTTTTGGGCTAATGTCTAAATGAACAACAATTCTTACTTGTGTACTTGTCATTGCAATGGTTTTAATTCCATGTTGCAAAAATAATTGTTCCAACGCTTTTGCAGTAAATCTACCCTTTACTTCAAAAAGTACAATATTGGTTTGAACTGGGTTGATGGTTCCAACAAAATCTTTTTGTTTTAAAGCTTCGGCAATCATTTGGGCATGATCATGGTCATTTTGTAATCGATCAACTTGATGTTGAATGGCAAAAAGTGCACCAGCTGCAATAAAACCAGCTTGCCTCATTCCACCTCCAAAAACCTTGCGCAACCTTCTGGCTCTTTTTATAAAGGCCCTATTTCCTAACAAAACACTTCCAACAGGAGCTCCTAATCCTTTGCTTAAACAAACAGATATGGAATCGAATACTTTACCATAATCTGCAGGGTTTTCTTTTTGAGCAACAATTGCATTAAAAAGTCGAGCACCGTCTAAATGTAGCTTCAGATTATTTTCTAAGCAAACTTGCTTAATTAATTGAAATTCATTGAATTGGTAACAAGTTCCACCGCCTCTATTTGCGGTATTTTCTAAAGAAACTAAACTTGTTTTTGGCTTATGCACATCATCTGGATTGATGGCATCATGCACTTGTTGTTCGTTAATCCTACCGAAATTTCCTTCCAATAATCGAACAGATGCACCCGAATTAAAAGCAATTCCACCTCCTTCATATTGATAAATATGCGAAATATGATCGCAAATTACTTCATCACCCGGTTGCGTATGGCATTTTATGGCTATTTGATTGGTCATTGTTCCACTCGGACAAAAAATAGCTGATTCCATTCCAAATAAAGCAGCACTATAACTTTCCAATTCATTAACGGTGGGGTCTTCACCAAATACATCATCACCAACTTTAGCAGCATGCATGGCATCCAGCATTGCTGGGGTTGGTTTTGTAAGGGTGTCTGAACGATAATCTATCATATGATGCAAATCTGCCTATTTTTTTCAATATAATTGGCAAAAATTCGGGCAAAATGTGTAATTTTGCTCGCTTCCATAAGATTGGAAAGAATTAATCCTTCATTTAAGGCGTTTGTGAAACATTTGAAGGCTTTTTCTCGTTATACACCTAAAGCAATATTACAACATGAGGCAACTCAAGATCGCTACCCAGATTACCAACAGAGACTCACAAGCAGTAGAGAAGTATTTACAGGAAATTTCTAAAATCCCAATGATCAACCCCGAAGAGGAAACTACTTTGGCTCAAAAGATCAAAATGGGCGATCAACGTGCTTTAGACAAATTGGTTCAAGCCAATTTACGTTTCGTTGTTTCAGTTGCTAAACAATACCAACACCAGGGTCTTTCTTTAAGTGATTTGATTAACGAGGGTAACCTTGGTTTGATTAAAGCTGCTCAACGTTTCGATGAAACAAAAGGATTTAAATTTATCTCTTATGCAGTATGGTGGATTCGTCAATCTATTTTACAAGCTTTGGCTGAACAAGGAAGATTGGTTCGTTTACCACAAAATAAAATTGGAACGTATAATAAAGCAAATAAAGCCTACATGGCTTTTGAGCAAGAACATGAGCGGGAGCCTTCAACAGAAGAATTGGCGGAGATCTTGGAAATGAGCGAAACGGAGATAAACAATATTTTTCAAAGTAATACCCGCCACACTTCATTAGATGCACCAGTTCACGAGGCAGAAGATGTAGCAATGGGAGATTTATTGGAAGGATCTGATGATACCGATGAAGATGTAATGAAAGATTCTTTGAGAGAAGAAATTCGCAGGGTATTAAAATCATTGAGCCCGAGAGAAGCAGAGATTGTGAATGCTTACTTTGGACTAGATGGTGAAAATGGTGTTACTATTGAACAAATTGGAATGAAATATGATTTAACCAAAGAGCGTATTCGTCAGATTAAAGAGCGTGCTATTAAGCGTTTGCAAAAAGCACGTTACAGCAATGCTTTGAAAGCATATTTGGGTTAACTGAGCATAAGCAGGGCGAATTCCTGTTAAGAATATATTATTCTAACGCCTCTGTAAAACAGGGGCGTTTTTTTTAATCTTTTTTGGTGAATTTTTGTTACTATAAAATATGAAAAGAGTTATTATTTTATCATTGATGGTTTTTTTTGCGGGATTAGTTGCTTGCGAAAAAGATATTAATATTACACCTCCTGATTTAGCACCTAAATTGGTAGTAGATGCTCAAATAGAATCAGGTGCTCAGCCAATAGTTATATTAACTACTTCACTCAATTATTTTTCTACCATCGATACGGCAGAGTTGAACAACTCATTTGTAAGAAATGCAAAAGTTACTTTGTCGGATGGCACAAAAACAAGTCAACTAAAATTAATAGATATAAAGGTTCAGGGCTTTAGATTGGTATATTATACGAATGATCCCGCTAATCCATCGGGTGCTTTTATTGGCACTTATGGCAAAACCTATCAATTAAAAATTGAGTTAAATGGCCAAAACTATTTAAGTATTACAACTATTCCTTTACTTACAAAAACCATTGACTCTATGTGGAGTAAGCCTGTTCCTAATAGGCCAATTGAAGATAGTTTTAGGGTTATTTCTGCAAAAATTTCCGACCCAGTTGGATTAGGAAATTACATTCGTTACTTTACAAAAATAAATAAACAGGATTTTCTTCCAGGATACAATAGTGTTTTTGACGATAATGTTATTGATGGTAAAGTATATACAGTTGATATTCCTAAAGGAGTAGATAAAAATTTTCCTATTGAAAGAGAAAACTATGGTTTCTATAAAAAAGGAGATACAGTTAGTGTTAAATACAGTAATATAGACAAAGCCACATACGATTTTTGGCGAACCTGGGAATATACTTATCAATCAGTTGGTAATCCATTTGCCTCACCCGGTGTTGTAAATGGAAATGTGAGCAATGGGGCACTTGGTGCATTTTGTGGTTATGCTTCTTCTATTAAAAATATCATTATTCCCAAATAAAAAGTATGCTACAAAATTGGTAAAGGTAAATCTGAATTGATTTCTAAGGTATTTTTGTAGATTAAAATAGAATTATGAGTGATAATAACATAGAGAGAGTACATGTATTAATTATTGGATCAGGTCCTGCTGGTTACACTGCTGCTATTTATGCGGCTCGAGCCAATATGAAACCATTGTTGTATCAAGGGATTCAACCAGGTGGTCAATTAACTATTACCACCGAGGTGGAAAATTATCCAGGTTATCCAGACGGAATTCAAGGTCCTGAAATGATGGTTCATTTCGAAAAGCAAGCAGCAAGGATGGGAACTGATATTCGGTACGGATTGGCTACTAAAGTGGATTTTTCTTCACAACCTTTCAAAGTTTGGATTGATGAGGAAAAAGAAATTCATGCTGACTCTGTGATCATTTGTACAGGTGCTTCCGCAAAATGGCTAGGCATTGAAAGCGAGCAAAGATTGAATGGGTTTGGAGTAAGCGCTTGTGCGGTTTGCGATGGATTTTTCTTTAAAGGGAAAGAAGTAGCTATTGTTGGTGCTGGTGATACTGCCGCAGAGGAAGCCATGTATTTATCTAAATTATGTACAACTGTACATATGTTTATAAGGAAAGAAAAAATGCGTGCAAGTAAAGTAATGCAGGATAGGGTTATGAACACGCCAAATATTAAAGTGTATTGGAATACGGATACCGATGAAATTTTAGGGGAGAAAAAAGTAGAAGGAGTAAGGATAAAAAATAATCAAACTCAAGTAACGCAAGAAATACCAATCAGTGGTTTTTTTGTTGCAATTGGTCATCAACCCAATAGTGATATTTTCAAGGGATTCCTTGATATGGATGAAACAGGGTATATCCTTACTCAACCGGGTACTACTAAAACCAATATTGAAGGGGTGTTTGCTGCTGGGGATGTACAAGATAAAAACTATCGACAGGCAGTAACAGCCGCTGGAAGTGGCTGTATGGCTGCTTTAGATTCGGAGAGGTATTTAACGACTAAAGGAATATAAAAAGTAGCTATTTTGTTGCAGATTCATTTAAAAAAGTTGATCTTTTTTGCTCATCATGGTATCTTTTCTGAAGAGAAGAAGCTGGGAAATTATTTTGAAGTAAATATTGATATTTGGCATCAACCAAATGCTTTGCCTGTTTTGCATATGAAAGATACTATTGATTATGTTAGTGTGTATGAACTTGTGAAACAAAGAATGGCTAAGCCTACTCCCTTATTAGAAACAGTAGTTACTGAAATAGCACAATCTATTTTGGCACAATTTTCACTAGCCAATAAAATAGTTATTTCCATTGACAAGCTTTATCCACCTATACCAAATTTTGAAGGTAAAGTGGGTGTATCGTTTACATTAGAAAGAAACTAATATGAAATTAACTACACGAATTATAGGATTGTTTTTGTTAACTATTTGTTTGATTCAAGTAAAAGGTCAGGATATTGCTGTGCTCCTTAAAGAAGCCGATAATTTAGAAAAGCAATTGAAAGAAACGGAAGCCCTCGAAAAATACAAACAAGTATTGCTAACAAATGCTGTTAATATAAAAGCTTTGGTAAAAGCAGCTGAATTAAATGTACTTTTTGGCGGAAAAGAAAAAGACAAAAAGAATAAAAGACTTTATTATGAGTCGGCTTTGGCATTTGCACAAAGAGCTATACAGGCAGATGGAAACAGTGCTGATGCCAATTATGCAATGGCAATGGCATCTGGCAAACTAACCGATGTAGAAACGGAGAATAAAAAAATAGTAGGTTTTGTAAAAGATGTAAAAAATTATGCAGATAAAGCAATTCTCATTAATCCAAACCATGCCAAAGCCAATTATACTTTAGGAAAATGGCATTATGAAATGGTAACACTCTCTGGCATCAAAAAAATGGCAGTAAAATTATTGTATGGTGGTTTGCCTGATGGCGACTTAGACAAAGCAATTACCTTGATGGAAAAATGTAAAATGATTGAGCCCTATTTTGCGCCAAACTATTTGGATCTTGGGAAGGCTTATAAAGAAGCCCGTCAACCTTCAAAAGCAACAGAGGTACTTAATAAATTAATCAAACTTCCTACGAGAAGTTCAGACGATATTGCCATTAAAGCGGAAGGTGCTCAATTATTAGCATCTTTACAATAAATAAACAAATATGCAATTAGTAGAATTATTTCAACAAGCTGTTCTGAATAGCAAATCATTAACAGAAAAGCCTGATAATGAAACTTTATTAAAACTCTATTCTTTATTTAAACAAGGTACAGAAGGAGACAATAATGAGTCTGGTCCTTCAAATGCCTTTGATTTTGTTGCAAAATTTAAGCACGAAGCTTGGGTAAAATTAAATGGCATCACAAAAGAAGATGCTATGCAACAATACATCGATTTAGTGAATCAATTGAAGGGTTAAATTTCAAAAGACTTCCACCGATTGCTTTTTATATACCAATAGGAGGGAATAAACATAATTCCCCAATAAAGCCATTCACTCATCCAACCATAAGTGATTGGAAGGAACAGTTTTTCTAGCACCACATATACGTAGACAACATAAAATACGATGGTGGCTATTTCGGTATATAAATTCATTTTGGAATTACCTGTACCGGTAACTGCATTTACCCAAACTACTGCAACCGACATCATTAACATGGCAATGGAAACGATGTGCATCACTGGAATAGCTGCAACAATGAAATCTTCTCCTTGACCGTAAATACTTAAAAAAGTTCTTGGAGAAAAATTCAATATTAAAAATACAATT
>JANOQC010000139.1:0-17479 GCA_031422175.1 Sphingobacteriia bacterium
CAAATGTTATTAGGTTGGAACTATTCCGACTATTATTCTAATGCGTATGCTTCCAATCAATACTTAGTGAGTAAAGGATTTAATGTTTTGGTGGTGAATTATCGTTTAGGGATTGGATATGGATTTGATTTTCATAAGCCGGCTAATGGAGGTGCAAGTGGTGCGTCGGAGTATTTAGATATTAAAGCTGCAGGAGTATGGTTACAACAACAGCCATTTGTTAATCCTACAAGAATAGGAATTTATGGTGGATCATATGGAGGTTACCTTACAGCATTGGCTTTAGCAAGGGATTCGAAACTCTTTGCAGCTGGTGTTGATATTCATGGGGTACATGATTTTACTGTTAACTTACTAGCAGTTTCTGTGAATGAAAAATATGAGAAAGCGCCTGATTATAGCAAGGCTTTAAAAACTGCATGGGAGTCTTCGCCAGTGGCTTCAGTGGCTAGTTGGACTTCTCCGGTATTGATTATTCATGCCGATGATGACCGTAATGTGCGGTTTAATCAGAGCGTTGACCTCATTAAAAGGCTCGAAAAAAAAGGCGTTCCTCTTGAAACCCTCATGATTGTAGATGATACACACCATTGGATGAAGCACACAAATGCAGTTTTGGTATACCAATCTGTAGCAGATTATTTTATTAAAACCTTTAAAAACTAGAATTTCTGTAAATTTGTTTACCATAAATTCCTTTTAAATGAAAAAACCTGTACAATTTGAAACTGGATGCGCGCATTGTGATGTTAGGATGCATTCTGTTTTTAATGTACTAGATTGAACTTAGATATTCCTTTTATAAGCCCTTATCTATCCCAAAATCTATCTGGCGCAACAGCAGTGGATTGTATTACTCCCTAAATGTGGCTAAATTATATTTAGAGTTGAGATATCCACAGCCTTTGTGCACCTTCTTTGCCCCAATCTTTTAATCCCTTTTGCAACTCAGCCATCATTTGTTGACGGTTTACTTTCTTGCCTTTTTGATTCGGGTTCAATTGAGAAATACTCGGCTCTACTAATTCTAGTTTAGTTGCAAACCAAGTGGTATATAATCTTGGAACTGCTAAACCAAGAATTAATCCTGGTAAACCACCAAAACTTTCCGGACCTGCACTAACGGGTATTTGATCAGAATAAAATGCCACTACATAAACAGAGTCACAAATTTTGGTCACTGCTTTCCTGCATTCAAAACCAGCAATTTCGCGGGTTTCATCTGTTATTTTCCATTCTAAATTTCTAACACTGTCTTTAATTAAATAAGTATTTTCGAAAATATCTTTTTGACTACTGATGGTTTGTGTTTGCAAATCTGTAACAACTCCATCTGTCTCAGATGGCTTACCTCCCCACATCATGTATTTGTTGTCGGAGTTTTCTTTTGTCAATTTATAAAAAGACTTTGAAATGTTAAATCTTAACTCATAAATATCAGTTACAAATTTTGGAATTACTTTCATCCTTTCTTTATTCCAAACGTTATCGGCATCGTCTTCCAATGGCTTATGTTGATTTATTTTCTTTTCATATTCAACTTTACCAAATTGAATGAATTGGGTTTGTCCATTTGCAGAAACAAATAAAATACAGGCTAAAAAACTATACACTATTTTCATATTAAAATCCCATTCCGGTGGGTTTCCCGTTTTTAGAAAAATTCCAAATTAAAGAAAGTAAAAAATAACGTTGAATGGTTTGTGAAGTTGTTTCTGAAATAAAATTACTATTTACATTTCTACTAATGCCTAGGTTTTGATTGAGTATGTCATTTACATATAATTTAGTTTCCCATTGATCATTCTTAGAAATTACTTTTCTGATGGAAGAACTTAAAATATATACATCACGCTGGTCTCGGAATATAGCAGTCTTTTGAAAAATATTTGCTTCTAAATTAAAATCTATGAAAGTTTTAGCCTTTTTAAATTTCAATTGAATATTAGAATAGGTATTATAAGACCAATATTTAGTTATGATATCTGGATTAATTGAAGAGGTAGAATGATTGTAGTTAGCATTAGCATTCATCCAAAAATTAATCCATTTATCAGTCCAATAACCCCCATTAATTCCAATATTAAAACTTGTATTATCTGTTGTATTTAGCTTTCCGTTCACCTTATTCACGAATCTACTTTTCCTAGGGCCAACATCAAATCCTACATTTAAAGATGGGATAATGTCAAATCCAAATCCAATGCTAGAGGATAAATTATAATTACCATCTACATTGATTGCTTGAGAAATTCTTCTTCCTAAATTATCTACAAAACTGGCATTAGTAATGGCATTATCAGTCTTCGAATAGTTAATATTAAAATATAGATTTCTACTTTTTAATACTTTATAATCGGAAGCTCTAAAATTAAAACTATGTATAAATGATTGTTGTAGATTCTGATTTCCTACTGTGATGTTCAATGGATCAATATTATCTATAATAGGTTGTATTTGCTGTAGGCTTGGGTTTCTCGTAGTTCCGTTATAAGAAAAATTAAATCTTCTTTGTTGTTTAGGAGTATAATTAAAAGTAATAGCCGGTAAAAAGTTATTAAAAGGAACAATTCTTTCTAAATTATTCTTTATATCAGTCATTTTGTAATTTACTGTTCCAAAACCACTACCTACAGAAAAATTAAATTTCTTAACATTGTAACGAAGGTTTACACTTCCTGTATGGCCCACCGTGTTGAAAATAAAATGGTTGCTTAAAGAATCAATCAATGTTTCATATTTGTCACCTGTAGATTTTCCAAAAGTCAATCTTTCTGCATCATTCCTATTAATATTCAACTTGTAATTGAGTATTAGAAAAGTGTTTTTCCAAATTGGTTCAGTATAGGAAACTGTTGAATTGATTACACTGCCGTTTTGTTTATTTACTTTTTTCTGGTCAATATTGTCAAAGCGAATCACTTGCCCTAGTTTATTAAAATAGGTATTTTGTGCAAACAAGAATCCATTTTCTTCTCTATTAGAGAAATTGAAATCACTATTGATTGAAATAGAACGACCCTTTTTGCGAAATCGTTTTCTCCATAATAAATTATTATTCAATGTATTATTGTCATCAATATTTGTAGTAGTTCTTTCCGTTTCGTTGATTATGATATTGTCTTGACTAATCGATTTTCCTAAATAATTGGTTTTTGTATTGCTATTGATCGCTGAACCTCTAACGGTTAGTTTTATTGAACTAGTAGAATCAATTTGCCATTCGTAAAAACTAGTAATCTTTTGGCGTTTTCTACTTGCTGCTTGATCCTGTACAGTAGTATTTGTAAAACTAGTATCAGGTAATATATTCTGGGTTTTACTGTTTGTGATGCCTGTTACATCCAATTGGTTAAATTGATAAGTGTTATTGGAGTTTTGTTTGTCTTTATTCCATTTATTGCTAAAATGTAAGCCACCAGTGTAGGAGGTTGGAAATCCTCTGCCCCAACTAAATTCGTCACCAGAAGACCATATACTCATTCCACCGTCATCATTGATTTCAGTGTTGATATTGGCGTCACCAGCATAATTGCGGTTCTCATCCCAATTCAACGACTCGAATTTCGTATTGTCTGTAGTAAGGTAACCCGAAATTTTTCTTTTCCCTTTGAATGAGTTCGCCAATACTTTGCCATATCTGTATTTATCAAAATCAGTACCAGCTTCAACTTTACCGAAATAGCCTTTTTTCTTGTCCTCCTTTAATTGAATGTTTAATGTTTTAATTTTTTGTCCATCATCAATGCCAGTAAATGCGGCTTGATCAGATTTTTTATCGAATGATTGTATTTTGTCTACAGCATCTGCTCGCAGATTTTTGGTAACCACTGCTGGGTCATCACTAAAAAATTCTTCTCCATCCACCAATACTTTCTGCACTCTTTCACCTTGAGCTGTAATTTCTCCTTTACTGTTTACTTGTATGCCAGGCATTTTTCTCAATAATTCTTGTACATCTGCATTTGCCGTTACTTTAAAACTATCTGCCTTATATTCGGTGGTATCTCCCTTAACCCTAATTGCACCAACCCTTTGTTTCACAATTACTTCTTGCAATAATGTTGCTTTTGTAATGACTGGTATTTTACCCAAATTAATTAGGTCATTGGATACCTCTATTTTATCTACATAGTCTGCATAATTTGGATAACTAACCATTATTAAGTACTTCCCGGAAACTAAATTATACAATTCAAATTGCCCCTCCTTATTGGTTCTGGCAAATTTTACCAATACTGAATCCTTACTCCTTAATACCGCTACTACTGCATTGGAGAGATTTTGTTTATTGAGTGTATCATTAACAAATCCTTTGATAGCACCTGTTTTGGACTGGCCTGCTACAGTATTAAACATAACACTGGCAGTGAAAATCAATGCAATTAGTTTGGTCATGGTTTTTCTTTCTATTCTTAGGATGGTAAATTTTGTTGTAAATTTCACCAAATAATTCATTTAACTAAATATATAGTTATAACATTTCGTTAAATCTTGATCATTCATATGCCTAAAGCAGATAAGCCCAATACCGAAACGCCAACTAATTCTCTAATAAGAGGTACGAAAGTGAAAAAAGTTGCAAGCCAACCACAAAAAAAATATGAAGAAATTCATTTCATCGAAACCAGTCAATCAGTATGGAATTATTCTTTGTTTACTGATGCTGATGTTAAAAATTTTCAACAAGGCACTCATTATAGTTTGTACAATTACCTTGGTAATAAACAAATTACAATTTTAGAAACATCAGGTACATATTTTGCAGTATGGGCCCCCAATGCCACATTTGTTTCTGTAACAGGTTATTTTAATGAATGGAATAAAACCACTCATCCGCTAAAAGTTAGAGAAGATAATTCAGGCATTTGGGAAGGCTTTATTCCAAATCTTTTACAAGGCGAAGCTTACAAATACCATATTCACGGATTTAATGGAATTAAATTAGACAAAGGAGATCCCTATGCGCATTATTGGGAAAAGCGCCCATTTACAGCATCTATTACATGGCAAACTGAATATGAATGGAAAGATGCTGCATGGATGAAATCTAGAAAAAAACACAATTCTTTAAAATCGCCCTATTCTGTATATGAAGTGCATTTGGCCAGTTGGATGCGTCCTGATAAAAACGATGAAGAAACCTATAACACCTATGAGCAAATAGCCAAAAGAATGGTTCCTTATGTGAAGGAAATGGGTTTTACACATGTAGAATTTATGCCTGTAATGGAGTATCCTTTTGATGGAAGTTGGGGCTATCAGGGAACTGGTTATTTTGCTCCTACTTCACGTTTTGGATCTCCACAGGATTATGCTGGTTTAGTAGATTCATTTCATCAGGCAGGTATTGGAGTTATACTTGATTGGGTACCCTCACACTTCCCGTATGATGCACATGGTTTATTTATGTTTGATGGTACACATACTTATGAATATGCAGATATGCGAAAAGGATATCACCCAGATTGGAACTCGTATATTTTTAATTATAAAAGGGGCGAAGTAAAATCGTTCTTAATCAGCAGTGCAAGATTTTGGTGCGATCAATTTCATACAGATGGAATAAGAGTTGATGCAGTTAGTTCTATGTTGCGATTAGATTATAGTAGAAATGAAGGCCAGTGGGAACCCAATGAATATGGTGGTAATGGCAATATTGAAGCAATCGCCTTTATTAAAGATTTAAATGAAACTTTGTATCGCGATTTTCCAGATATCCAAACTATTGCAGAAGAAGCAACGGATTGGCCGAAAATCAGTAAACCCACATTCGAAGATGGTTTGGGATTTGGCATGAAATGGATGATGGGATGGATGCATGATACGTTGGATTATTTTAAGTTAGATCCCATTTTCCGACAATTTCACCAAGATAAATTTTCGTTTAGTATGATGTACTTCTACGACGAAAATTTCATGTTACCTTTAAGTCATGACGAAGTGGTTCATGGTAAAAGTCCCATGCTCTATAAGATGCCCGGAGATGAATGGCAGAAATTTGCCAACCTAAGAATTTTATATACTTATATGTTTACCCATCCTGGTGCAAAATTATTGTTTATGGGAGATGAGTTTGGGGCAACAAATGAATGGAATTATAAATCTGAATTGCAATGGGAATTATTAGACTTTGCTAGTCATGGAGGAATGAAATACTGTGTTCAAAAGCTCAATGAATTATACCGAACTGAACCAGCTTTATACGAGCATCAATTTGAACCGGGTGGCTTTGAATGGGTAGACCTCAATCATAGAAGCGATGCAGTATTGGTATATAAAAGAAAAGGGAAAACTGCCAAAAATGATGTTTTAGTTATCTTAAATGTTACACCACAGGTTCGAAATAACTGGGAAATTTATGTGCACGGCAAAGAAAAATGGACAGAGATTTTCAATAGTGATGCCAAAGAATTTTGGGGAACCGGCGATGTGTTTAATCCATCTATAAAAAGTGAGTTAGTAGACAAAACTTCTAAATGTTATAAAATCAAAGTTCATCTACCTGCATTAGGAGCGCTGGTTTTAAGATAAATGTCAGTTCTGTAACATTTCTTTTCTTCAATCGTTTCAAATTAAATTAAACGTATGAAGAAGATTCTTTTAATCTTGACTGCTGGCTTATTTACAACCATACATTCTTTTGCACAACAAGAGATTAATGAAGTAAATGTCCAAAAACGTTCCATCGGATCATTTCATAGCATAGATGTTTCTTCTGGTATCGAAGTGATACTTACCAAAGGGGGTATAGAAGCATTGGTGGTATCTGTAGATGATTTAAGTTATCGGGATCAAGTAAAAACTACCGTAACAAATGGGGTTTTAAAAATTACTAGAGAGTTCGATTGGAAGTTTTGGAATAATTGGAAAAACTGGTCGGCAAGAGTTTATGTATCTTATTCCAATTTAGATAGAATGAATGCTTCAAGTGGATCTATCATCAAAGGAAAAGAATTGACTTTATACAATTTAACTGCAAGAGTTAGTAGTGGTGCACAAATTCAATTATCAGGCAAGGCAGATTTTTTAGATGTAGATGTGAGCAGTGGATCTAGTTTTAGAGGTATTGATTTTTCAGTTAACAAGTGTAAGGCAGAAGCCAGCAGTGGGGCAGGGGTAACGATTACAATAGAAAAAGAATTATCTGCAGAAGCCAGCAGTGGCGGTAACATTAAATACAGAGGAAATGGGTCAATCCGTGATATCAATATAAGCAGTGGTGGTTCGGTAAAGCGGCAGTCTTTGTAAACATTGACCCGTAGGGTTACTCACCGGTTATCCACTTTTTTTTCAAGTAACAATTTGTTTACATAATGGTAATATTCCATTCATGGTATAGTTGTTGATTGCATAAATAAAACCCTACAAATGAAAACATTAAATCACAACTTATTGGTGAATGCTGCTGGGCAATTAATGCAAGAGCATGCGTTTGATCATTTATCGGATGAAAAATTAGCTAAGATGAATAAATGTATTCGCGATTTAAACCTTCATGGATTAGCCAAAAAAAAATCAATAGCAGAAATTGAATTATTGCAATTATGCGCAGAAGCCAATTTGTATACTGAAACAGCAAGTCCTCATTCTGTTCATCAGTTATTATCGGTAATGCATCGATTTGGTATTAGCGCTATGCCAGATCTCGGTTTAATGGAATCGGAAGACTAATACAAAAACAAGTTCCTTTAGTTGGATCGCTCCATTTAACAAACAATTTCCCATAGTGGTATTGTTCAATAATTCTTTTACTCAATGATAAGCCAATTCCCCAACCTCTTTTTTTGGTAGTATAACCAGCTTTAAAAACGTTGTTGAATTGGTTTGATGGAATGCCCTTGCCGGTATCGGTTACATAAATAATCAACTCATTTTCTTGTTGTTTGAAGCTAATATGTATAGCGCCTTTGCTATCCATTGCATCTAATGCATTCTTGATTAAATTCTCGAAAACCCATTCAAATAAAGTAGGGGATAAGTTTAAAAGTAACTGGTCTAAATTACCAGAATCAACAGTAAACATAATTTGTTCTGTACTTCTTTTTTTCATGTAGTTTACTACTTGTAAAATAATAGCAACTGGATAATTCAAATGAAGGCTTGGGCTACTTCCTATTTTACCAAAACGATCTGTAATAAGTTGTAGGCGATCAATATCTTTTTCAATTTCTGGAATAAGTGATTCTATTGATTTTTTCTCTTTTAAAATTTCTAACCAACCTTTTAAACTAGAAACGGGTGTTCCTAGTTGATGGGCAGTTTCTTTTGCCATTGAAGCCCATAGCTGATTTTGAGCACTATTGTATTGAGTTTGTAATGAAACAAAAGCAATTAAAATAAATAATGCTACTACTAACAGTTGTACAAAAGGGTACCATTTTACTTCTTTTAGTAATCTACTTTCTCCATAATAATATTTATTTATGGTATACGGATTTTGATTGAGAACCAAAACAATTGGTTCTTTATTATAAGCAATAAACTCTTCTAATTTCTGTTTTAAATAGTTGCTATCTAATTTTATTTTGCCTGAATCTAAATTGATAAAATTTCCTGTCGGTATATTTTTCTCATTGGTTTCTATGATGGGTATTTCTTTATTTTCACTTGAAATTTTAGAAGCCAAATTGATATTTGTATTATTATCGGAATTTAAAATAGTTCTTTCTGCTTCTACCCAGGCCTCCACATTTTTTCTTTCTTTTAAAGCAATCTGCTTAGCAACATATTGAGAATATACAATAGTGCCACTTACTATAAATATAGCAATGATAAACAGAGCTGATTTCCAATTGAAGAAATGTTGAATCATTTAGCTAAAATAGACTTATTGTGGATTAAAATAAAACAGCTCCTTCGGGAGCTGCTTTATTTGATTTTTTTGGCAATATTTTAATAAGAGAGGATTGTATTAATTAAATAGACCGCCTTTTTTGAGTGTTTTGATTCCTTGGCCAATTTTAAATCCATTATTGTAGATTTCAATTTTATAATCACCTTCTTTATAACGTTCTGTTTGTTTCCAATCGAAACTTACTGGAATGATTTTATTTTGCTCATAATTTATTGAAACTTTGCTGGTATATGCTTTTGATCCTTCTTCTCTGGTATTAAAATTTGCACCTTCAGTAATTATTTTTCCATCAGAACCAGCAACTACAACATAAATATCTTTTGTGCCAGAAGGAGTAACTCTATTTTCATCAATATTGAATGAAATTCTTATTAAATCTGCTTTTTTAGCGGTATTTGTTTCACTTTCTTTACCTGGGCCCTTTACCCTAATTGCGGTTATAGCTATATTTGATGCGTGTAAAGTTGAAGCAACATCTACTTTTTCTTCTAATTGTTTCTTTTCTACTTTAGTAGAGCTAAGATTTTCTTCCAATCCTTGTTTTTCGGTAGTTAATTGAGATTTTTCGGTATTCAATTGTTGATTGGCAGTATTTAATTGCAGATTTTCGCCTTTCAATTTTTCTAGCTCTGCAAAAAGGCCATCTAGTTTTCCATTTAATTCGCCAATCTTTTGTTTGGCTGTAGCTAACTCAGCTGCTGATGCATTCTTCTTTTTAAGAATCCCACCGATATCGGTTTTTAATTGTTGGATAGCTACACTTTTATCGGCTAAATCTCCTTGTAATTGTAAATTTTGATTGGTTAAAGAATCTGCTTTTAAAGAGACGCTCATAAATTCCTGTTGAATGGCATTTCTTGCACTATCTACATTCGTAATTTTAGTTTCTAATTGAGTAACCAATTCCTTGGATTTACTTTTATCATAAAAGATATATCCCCATGTTAAAAGTAATGCTGCTATAAGTACGCCATATATTAATTTTCTATTATCTCTAGGTTGATTAAATACAGGTTGATTGTTACCTGAATTGCTTGTTGAATTGCTCATTGTGTTGTTTTTTAATTAATTACATTTTTCTATAGCATATGTATTTACTAAAACCATGCCAAAACAATTTTTTAATTCATCTTTGTAGTATGTCTGTAGAAAAAATACTCCAAGATTGGAAGAAAGGAAATTTCAAGCCAATATATTGGTTTGAAGGGGAGGAATCGTATTTTATTGATTTATTGATGGAATATGCAGAGAATAAAATCATTTCTGAGGCTGAGCAAGGGTTTAATTTAAGTGTTTTTTATGGTAAAGACGCAGATTGGGCAGCTGTTGTAAATGCATGCAGAAGATACCCCATGTTTGCTGAAAGGCAGGTGGTGCTATTAAAAGAGGCACAACAAATGCGTGAAATTGAGAAACTGGAAGGTTATATACAAAACCCGTTGTCTTCCACTGTTTTTGTAGTAAGTCATAAAGAAAAGAAAGTAGATGGTAGAAAAGGTTTGGGAAAAAAATTAAAAGATTCCAAATTAGCAGAAGTATACACAACTAAAAAACTTTACGATAACCAATTGCCGGAATGGGCAAGTAATATGATTAAAAATAGAGGATTAACCATTAATGCCAAAGCATTACATATGTTGGTGGATCATATAGGCAATGATTTAAGTAGAATTGAAAATGAAGTAGAAAAATTAACACTCAATTTGGTTGGTAAGAAAATAATTAGTGAAGATGATGTAGAGAATTATATAGGGGTAAGCAAAGAGTTCAATGTATTTGAATTACAGGCTGCTATTGCACAAAAAGATTTAGCAAAAAGTATTCGAATCATTCAGTATTTCGAATCCAATCCTAAAGCAGGTCCGATACAATTGATCTTACCTTCTGTATATAATTTTTTCAGTAAACTCTATATTTTAAAAAGTACAGAAGGAGTAGATGAGCAATCG
This sequence comes from Sphingobacteriia bacterium, assembly GCA_031422175.1. Classification (GTDB taxonomy): domain Bacteria; phylum Bacteroidota; class Bacteroidia; order Chitinophagales; family Chitinophagaceae; genus Sediminibacterium. Next base: position 10,807 of record JANOQC010000139.1, read on the forward strand.
GCTGCTAGTATATTAGGGGTAAGTTCATTTTTTGTTAAAGATTATTTATTTGCTGCAAGAAAATACGATTATGCAGGAATTGAAAAAGTACTGTTATTATTACACCAGTATAATTTGAGAAGTGTTGGTGTACACAATGGGGGAAGTACCGATGCTGGATTACTCAAAGAAATGGTTGTTAAAATAATGAATTGATTATAGCAATAATTCCATAGCATGAATCTTATCTTGATGCAATTGAGCTTTTAATTCTTCCATGCCATTAAATTTCACTTCTCCTCTTAAGTGAAATCTAATAGAAATTTCTAGAGTTTGACCATAAATATCTTCATCAAAATCAAAAATATTTACTTCGATAACTCTTTTCTTTCCATCGATTGTGGGCCTGATTCCAATATTCATCATACCCTTTTTTTTGCTGTAAGTAGTATTTTCATTTGATGAAGAAGAGAAAATAATTTCTACAGCATAAACTCCATTTCCAGGAATTAATTTATCTTCGCTAGCAATATGTAAATTGGCAGTTGGATAACCAATTGTTCTTCCCAATTTATTGCCTTCAATTACTACACCTTTAAAAAAATAGGGGTAACCCAATAGTTGATTGGCTGTTTCTACTTTTGTATCGAGTAATGATTGTCTGATTCTTGTAGAGCTTATGGTAATTTCATGAAGCAGTTCTTCCGAAATTTCTTTTACATTAAAACCTAGTTCTTTTCCATGTTGTTCTAATAAATGATAATCTCCCACTCTTCCTTTTCCAAACCGGTGATCATAACCAATAATAACTGTTTTTGGCTTAAAATAATGGAACAAAAACTGTTTAATATACGATTCTGCAGACTGGTTGGCAAATGCATGGTCAAACGGAATTACAACTAAATGATCTATTCCTGATTTATCCAATAACTTAATTTTTTCGGAAAGTGTATTTAATAATTTGATATCCCCGGGAACAGAAGAAATAATTTTCCTAGGGTGGGGATTAAAAGTAATAATTACCGTTTCGCCCCCTGTTTTTTGAGCTTCTTCTTTTAATTGTGCAATGATTTGTTGGTGGCCTTTGTGTACGCCATCGAATGTGCCAATGGTAACCACTGCATTGCGAAATTCGGGCAGTGCGCCCACCAGTTCACGATGTACCTTCATAATAGGCTGCGAAGTTAAGGAAACTGATTCAAGCGGGGAATTATGGCTAGTTCCATTTCGCAGTATTATGTACATTTGCCATTCAAAACGAATCCTTTATTCATGTCATTATACGCAAAGCGCGGAGTATCTGCCCAAAAAGAAGAAGTTCATGCAGCCATCCAAAAGCTCGATCAGGGTTTGTTTCCAAATGCATTCTGTAAAATATATCCAGACTTTTTATGTGGAGACGATCAATTCGTAAATATTATGCATGCAGATGGAGCTGGAACCAAAAGTATTTTAGCTTATTTATATTGGAAAGAAACTGGTGATATAGATATTTGGAAAGGAATTGCGCAAGATGCAGTTGCTATGAATTTAGATGATTTATTGTGTATAGGTATCACCGATAATTTTCTGTTCTCCTCTACCATAGATAGGAATAAATCGGTTATTAATGGAGCAGTATTAGAAGCTGTAATTAATGGAACTCAAGCATTCTTTAACACTTTAAAAGAATTTGGTGTAAATATTCATTATTTAGGGGGAGAAACGGCTGATGTTGGGGATGTAGTAAGAACCATTGCAGTTAATGGCACAATGACTTCTAGATGGCCCAAGGCAAAATTAATTACTAATGAAAAAATAAAAGCCGGCAATGTGATTGTAGGATTTTCAAGTGCCGGTAAAGCCAGTTATGAAAATGAATACAATAGTGGTTTAGGTAGTAATGGATTAACCAGTGCTCGACATGATGTTTTAGAAAAATATTATGCTGTACATTTTCCTGAAACATTCGAGCCAACGTTACTGAATGAAGTTGTTTATATTGGCAAAAATAAAATGACTGATACTATAATGGTAGATGGAGCATTAATGGAAGTTGGTAAATTATTGCTTTCCCCAACAAGAACCTATGCGCCATTGTTGAAAAAGTTACTCGATGAACATTTTGAAGATATAGATGGAGTAATTCACTGTAGTGGAGGTGGACAAACAAAATGCATGAAATATTTACCTTCCCCTTTGAAAGTAATTAAAGACCATTTATTTGAAGTTCCGCCCGTATTCAAAATGATTCAAGAAAATTCTGGTTCGGATTGGAAAGAAATGTACCAAGTATTTAATATGGGACATCGATTGGAAATATTTACTAATGAATTAGCCGCTGCTAAGATGATTAAAGCAGCAGCATCATTTAATATTGAAGCTCAAATTGTAGGAAGGGTAGAAGCACCTTTAAATAATCAATCTTCTTTATTGCTTAATGGTCATTTTGGGGAGGTGGTTTATGAATATTAACAAATTGTATAGCGGTTCCAAATCGTATATTTGTTTACCAATCAATTAAAATTAAGACATGCCAGAATCGGTCATTTCATTGAAAAACGTAAATATTTATCAAGGCAATAGCTTGATTTTACAAGACGTCAATTTTGAGATCAACAAAGGTGAGTTTGTGTATCTAGTTGGAAAAACTGGAACTGGCAAAAGTAGTTTATTGAAAACCCTATATGGAGAGCTTACTTTAACTGAGGGAATTGCTTCGGTAGTAGGATTCGATTTAAGGTTGATGGATTGGAAGAAAGTACCCTTTTTAAGAAGAAATTTAGGCGTTGTATTTCAGGATTTTCAGTTACTTACCGATCGAAATGTGCTTGAAAATTTAAGATTTGTTTTGCAAGCAACTGGTTGGAAAGATGAGCGATTGATTGAAGAAAAAATAAATGATGTATTGGATAAAGTTGGGCTTAAAGGAAAAGGTATCAAAATGCCTTATGAAATGAGTGGAGGAGAGCAGCAAAGAGTAGATATTGCAAGAGCATTATTAAATTCTCCAAAACTAATTCTTGCTGATGAGCCTACTGGAAATCTTGATCCCGAAACGAGTGATGAAATCATGCAATTGCTTATTCAAATTGCTAAGGACTACGGCAGCACTGTGGTAATGGCTACACATGATTTTATAGTAATCAATCGTTACCCGAGCAGAATGTTGAAAACAGAAGGCGGAAAAGTAATTGATAGCAATACCCCACATCACCAATAATCTTATAACTTAATTGCCAAAAATCCATTCAACTTGTTTGATGGCATTTTTCTCATTACTGAATCTTTTTTCTAATAAATTTTTGCGCAATGTTATTTCGTCTTCTGTAAATGGTTGGTGAAATAATTGTGCTATGATTTCAGCAAATGCATTTGCAGTTTTTGCTATATGACAAGCTGCTTCAAGGCCCGTATTGGCAACTGTTGCTTCATTCACAACAATATGCCTTCCATTGTATAGAGTGTTCAGTAATTTTACCTTCATTCCTGTTTCAATATAAGAGGGCATTAGATGGATATGCGCTTTTACAATCATGTCATGCAGTTCTTTTTCGGAAGGATTTTCTACCAAACAAGAATAATCATTAGAATAAACCAAGTCCTTTAACTTCTTAGTAGGGTTCTTACCTGCAATAACAATAGGAACTTTTAGTTTACTTATAACTTCTTTTAATAACCAGGTTACTGCTTTTTCATTTACATCAACACTTAAATCGCCATGGTAAAAACAATAAGAACCTATTCCTTCTTGGCATTGTACTTTCCATTCAGGTAAATAAAGTTGTAGTTCTTCAACATTGCTACAACCAAATTCTTTTCTAAAAACATCATTATCTGCTTCTTTAACTCCCCAGAAAGTAGCTTTTTGCGCAATACTTTTTTCGTAAGATTGAAGCATTCTCGATTCGTTCCAATAATATAACTTTCTCAATGGATGAGTACTGTTTTTATACAAATCCCTATAGTACAAATATTCAATATTGTGCAAACGAACAAAGCATTTTCGTTGATTGAATCGGGTATCTTGTAAAAGATAAGTACAATGAACCCCTTCCATGAAAATAGGAAAATCATCTTTCAACAAATTGGAATAAAGCTGTTCATTGATTCTGCTTGATACAATGTAGGGTAATTTTGTAGAGAAGCCTTTATGACCTTGAGTACGATGATAATAATGTACCGATTCACAATATTGATTTAAAATGGGTTGCTCACCTCTTCCATAATCAAAACAATGCAAGTGAATTTTAATACCTTGTGCCTGAAATGCAGGAAGCTTGTAAAATACATCAATAGCACCACCATAATTAATCGGGTAGGGTACGTCAAAAGCGATAATATGAAGGTGTTTTTCCAATTTTTAGAGGTTATTATAAAATTCAACTAGTTTTTTTGATTCAATTTCCCAATTGAGGGTTTCTCTTGCTTTCAAGCAATTTTCCCTTAGATCAGCATATAGAACATTGTCTTCCAGTAATTTGTTCAGTGCATCACCAATAGTTAGTGGGTGAGTATCAGGTATTAGGTAGGCGAAACCATTAGATTCATTAATTGCCTGGTACATTGGATAATTCACGCAAATTTGTGGAGTTCCTGCCATCATATAGTCGAAAAATCGGTTGGCTAATGAATAATATTGGTTTATTCCGATTTTCTCAAAAAGCGTAATTCCTATATAGGCATTTTGGGTAAGCGCTCTCAATTTTATAGGTTCAACCAAACCCATAAGGGTTATTTTATCCTCCAGCTTATAAAACTCGATGAGCTTTCTGGTTTGGCTCATAAAATTTCCATCCCCAGCAATAATCAATTGAGCATTAACCCATTTCATTGCAGGAATTAATTGTTCGAAACACCTGCCTTCATTTACAGCACCTTGGTATAAAATATATTTATTAAAATATTGGTTATCCCTATTTTCTAAAGGGTAACTAAATGAAATATTTCGAATAATTCCATAATTTACTCCATATTTTTCGGCAAATAGCTCAGCTAATTTGCTATTTACGGTGTATCCTTTTTTATAATAGGGTATCGCAAAAGATTCAATCCTATCCCAAATTGATTTTATTGCTGGTCTTCTGATTATTTCTTTTTGTTCAGTAAAAAACTCGTGTGCATCATAAACCCTTTTTTGCTTAAGGATTGAGGAAACAAATAAGCATGGAAGTACAGTATCTAAATCAATAGCACAGAGTATATCAGCTTTTGTAAACAATAAAAAAAAGAAAAGCCTGATATTGTATTCAATATAAAAAACAGGCCCTTTTAGAAAAAAGCAATGTAGCCTATTGTGTAAAAAAAGCTGGGAATGAAAAGGCATTGAATTGGGTCGTTTTACACCAACTAGCCTAACCTTGTATCCATTACCTGCAAGAGAACCGGCAATTCTATGCATACGTTGATCGAAATTCAAATCATTGGTAACAGTAAATATTATTTCAGTTGATGTCACTATTATTGATGTTTTTAATAGGGGTGTTGAAATAGAAAATTAGACAGTTATCCCAATCAAATATAGCATCAAAAAATAAGAATTTTTGGCATCTGCAACCTGAAACATTTGAAGTGCTAAATTGCGGGTTATTAATTAAACTAAATATTTAACAAATATGTATTAAATATTTGATTTTTAGATATTTATATCAATTATTTGAATTTAAAAAATTAACAACCTATTTTCTTATCAATATTCTTCTACACCTCTTATGCACAGTGCATTTTTTGTTCATTTGATTCTGTTTTTTTTAACTTATGTTCGCGAGTATTAAATACCAAAAAAGTGAGATTAAAGTCATTAGAAATCAAAGGGTTCAAGAGCTTTGCTGATAAAACAGTAGTAAGTTTTGATGAAGGGATAACGGGTATCATCGGACCAAATGGATGTGGAAAAAGTAATATTATTGATAGTATTCGATGGGTAATTGGAGAACAGAAAATCTCTGCATTAAGAAGCGAAAATTTAGAAGCCTTGGTTTTTAATGGTAGCAAAACCAGAAGTGCAAGTGGATTAGCTGAAGTGAGTTTGACTTTTGAAAATACCAAGAATTTATTGCCAACAGAATTCAATACAGTTACAGTAACAAGGAGATTTTATAAAAACGGCGAAAGTGAATACCGTTTAAATGATGTGAGTTGCCGATTGAAAGATATTCATAATTTATTTATGGATACGGGTGTGAGTACTGATAGTTATGCTATTATTGAATTGGGAATGGTAGATGATATCATTAAAGACAAAGAGAATAGTAGAAGAAGGATGTTAGAGCAGGCCGCTGGAATTACCATTTATAAAACGAGGAAAAGAGAAGCTAAAAATAAATTGGATGCCACTGAGCAAGACTTGGCCCGCATCGAAGACTTATTATTTGAAATCAACAATCAATTAAAAACGGTAGAAAGTCAGGCAAGGAAAGCAGAAAAGTTCTACGAGATCAAAAAAGAATACAAAGAAGTTGCAGTTGAATTGGCAAAAGCTGCTTTAGAAGGATTTCATATTTCGTAAAAGACACTCACCGAACAACTAGATGCGGAGGCCGATAAGAAAATACAATTAGAAGCAGAAATTGCCACAGATGAAGCCGCAATAGAAGAAGAGAAACTGGCTTTTATTACCCAAGAGCGGGCTTTGCAAAGCATGCAACATGGGTTTAATGAACTGCAGCAAATCCTACGTGGAAAAGAGAACGAGAAGAACCTCGCTTCTCAAAAA
>JANOQC010000140.1:0-20814 GCA_031422175.1 Sphingobacteriia bacterium
GAAAAAAAACGGTTACAATTGTTGACAGTGTTATTTCGTAATCCTAATTTTTTAATTCTTGATGAGCCTACCAATGATTTGGATTTACCTACATTGGCTGTGTTAGAAAATTTTTTAAGTGATTATCCTGGTTGTATTTTAATTGTTTCGCACGATCGATATTTTATGGATCGATTGGTAGATCATTTATTTGTATTTGAAGGAAAGGGAGAAATCAGGGACTTCCCTGGAAACTATACCCAGTATAGGATTTGGCAGAAGGACAATGAAAAATTGGTTAATAAATGGGATGTGCTAGAAGCAGGAAAACGGAAAGGCGCTACTACAGAAAGTATTGTAATGAATGAGCAAGCAAAAGTAGAAGAAAAACCTAAATCGGTCGTATCCAATAAAAAAATATTGTCTTTCAAAGAGAAAAGAGAATTTGAACAACTCGAAAAAGACATGCCTGAATTGGAAAAAGAAAAGCAATCACTTACCCTTGAAATGAGCACCGGAACATTGCAGTTTGATACTATACAAAAAATAAGTGATCGCTTAATTGTATTAACCAATCAATTAGAAGAAAAAGAATTGCGTTGGTTAGAACTCAGTGAACTCGTTTAATAATGCCTAAATAAAACTGATTAATTCAACATCAAAAACCAACGTGCTATTTGGTCCTATTTCTGCGCTTACCTGACGATCTCCATATCCTAAATGTGGTGGAATATAAAATCGCCATTTGCTGCCAGTAGGCATTAGCTGTAAACCTTCTGTCCAACCTTTAATCACCATATTCAAAGGGAAGGAGGCAGGCTTACCTCTTTGAACAGAACTGTCAAAAATTGTTCCGTTAATTAAAGTGCCATGGTAATGACAAGTAACTTCGTTATGTGCTAATGGCTTTGCTCCAACACCTACTGCTAAAATTTCATACTGCAACCCACTAGGTAATTCTGTAACGCCTTCATTGTTTTTATTGGCGGCTAAAAAATTGAGGCCTACTTGTAAATTAGCAGCGGCTTTTTCTGCTTTTATTTGAGCCAATTGATCTGATACACCCATAATTTATTTTTTTGCAAAAGTATAGCTTTCAATCCTTACTTTTGCGGCGGCAGGTCTCGCACGACCAGCTCCTGCTAAACTTCCCCAGGGCAGGAATGCAGCAAGGATAAGCGGTTGTAGCGGTGCGATGTGAGTAGCCTGCCATTTTTTACCCCCCAAGCCCCCTAAAGGGGGAGATAAGGAGGAGATAAAGAAAAGGTTAAATTTACAATCATATACCCATAAAGGTTTTTACCATGAAGTTTTTCATCGACACAGGCAATTTGGCCCAAATTAAGGAAGCAAATGATCTAGGTATTTTGGATGGTGTAACCACCAATCCATCATTAATGGCCAAAGAAGGCATTAAGGGCGAAGAAGCTATAGCCAATCATTATAAAACTATTTGTGAATTGGTTGATGGAGATGTTAGTGCAGAAGTACTTTCAACCGATTTTGCTACAATGGTTGAAGAAGGCAAGAAATTAGCGGCTATTCACCCAAATATTGTGGTAAAAGTGCCAATCATTAAAGATGGCATTAAAGCTATTAAATGGTTTACCGATAATGGCATTAGAACCAATTGTACCTTGATATTTTCAGCAGGTCAGGCTATTTTAGCTGCAAAAGCAGGTGCATCTTATGTTTCGCCTTTTCTTGGTAGAATAGACGATAGTGGTTGGGATGGAATGGAATTGATTGGTCAATTGCGTCATATTTTTGATGTACAACAATACAAAACAGAAATCTTGGCTGCATCAATTAGAAATTCCTTACACATTATTAAAGCAGCCGAATTAGGTGCAGATATTTGTACTTGTCCGTTGGATTCAATTTTAGGAATGCTCAAACATCCATTAACAGATATTGGATTGGCCAAGTTTTTAGAAGACGCAAAAAAAATGTAGTTTATCTTATTCGATTTATTTAATGATGCTTCGCTGAACCTTTTACCTAAAGACGGGGAGGTAAATTATTATGGCACTATTTTCTCAAAAAAAGAAGCCGATCATTATTACCAAGAATTATTAGAACATATTAAATGGAAAAATGATGAAGCCGTTATTTTCGGTAAGCATTTTATTACCAAGCGAAAAGTAGCGTGGTATGGCGATCAACCATTTGAATACAGTTACTCTAACAAAACAAAAATAGCATTGCACTGGACAGATGCTTTGAAAACCATCAAAGCAATAGCCGAAACAACAACAAAAGAAACCTATAATTCTTGCTTGCTCAATTTATACCACGATGGCAATGAAGGTATGGCTTGGCACAGTGATGCAGAAAAAGATTTAAAAAAGCATGGAGCAATTGCCTCTTTAAGTTTTGGGGCAGCAAGAAATTTCGGATTTAAACACAAAGTTGATCAGTCAAAAATAATGCTTCAATTAGAACATGGTTCCTTGTTGGTAATGAAAGGAACAACACAAACCCATTGGCTGCACAGACTTCCACCCAGTACAAAAATTACTACTCCCCGAATCAACCTAACGTTTAGAACGATCGTTTAAATTTTTTGCATTATTTTTTCATCGATACTTTACAATTGTAAAACATAAATGCCCATTTATTGGATTCTGCTTTTATTACTTGATCAGTAGACATACCTGCACCATGACCTGCTTTGGTTTCGATACTGATCAGTACAGGATTTTCTCCTTTATGCTTCTCTTGCATGTTGGCAGCAAATTTAAAAGAGTGTGCAGGCACAACACGATCGTCATGATCTGCAGTCATTATTAATGTGGCAGGGTAGGCTGTACCATCTTTTACATTGTGCACGGGCGAATATCCTTTTAGGTATTCAAACATTTCTTTTGAATCTTCAGAAGTACCATAATCATAAGCCCAACCAGCGCCAGCTGTAAATTTATGATAACGCAACATATCCATAACGCCCACAAAAGGAAATGCTACTTTACAAATATCAGGTTGTTGCGTAATGGTAGCACCAATCAATAAACCACCATTCGATTCACCTTGAATAGCTAATTTATCTTTACTGGTATATTTATTTTCGCAAAGGTATTTTGCGGCATAAATAAAATCATCGAAAACATTTTGCTTTTTGGTTTTGATGCCAAGGTTGTGCCAGGTTTCTCCATATTCTCCACCACCTCTTAAATTAGCCACTGCATAAATGCCGCCATTTTCCAACAAGATAATATCACTGGTACTAAAATAAGGCGTAATGCTTGCACCGAATCCGCCATAAGCATATAATAGGGTTGGGTTATTGCCATCTAGTTTAATTCCTTTTTTATAAGTAATGATCATCGGAATTTTAGTACCGTCTTTGGAATTATAAAATACCTGTTTAGATTCATATTCTTCTGTATTGAATTGAACAGTTGGTTTTTTATATACTTCTGCTTTCCCTGTAGCAATATCCATTTTGTAAATAGTAGACGGCACTATATAAGAACTAAAACTATAAAATACCGTTTTCTCTTTTCTTTTTCCACCAAAACCATTTGCACTCCCCAATCCTGGCAGTTCAACATCTCTTAACTTATTGCCTTTCATATCATATTGCAATACCTTAGTGATTGCATCTTTCAAATAACTACAATAGATATTTCCTCCTGCAGTACTTACTGATAATACTTCTTTTTGTTCAGGAATTAAATCGATCCAATGTTCCGATTGAGGTTGATTCAGTGTAGCAATAACTACTTTACTATTCGGTGCCCCTTTATCTGTTTGAATATAAAAATATTCATCATCTACATCAAATACGGAAACACTCGATTTCATATCCTTAATAATTGGAATAATAGGACTGTTGGGCTTGGTAAGATCTTGCACATACATTTCATTACCATAAGTGCTATTGGCAGCAAAAATGATGAGCCATTTTTCATTCTCAGTAACATATCCGCCAATATACCTTCTTGGAGTAATATCTCCGCCAAATACAAGCTGATCGGCACTTTGGGGCTGACCTAATTGATGGTAATACAATTTATGGTGATCGGTTTTTCCGGCCAATTGACTGCCTTCTTTTGGTTTATCGTAACTGCTGTAATAAAATCCTTCATTTTTTTTCCAGGCCACACTACTGAATTTAACATCAATTAATGTATCGCCTATTTGCTTTTTAGTGATGGCATTTAACACAATCAATTTTCTCCAATCACTTCCGCCTTCCGAAATTTGATAACCACATAATGAGCCATCAGTAGAAAAATTCATTCCCGCTAAAGAAGTAGTACCATTACTAGAAAAAGTATTTGGGTCTAGAAAAACCTCCGCTTCAGATTGACCTTCTTTTTGGCGATATACTACTGCTTGGTTTTGCAAACCAGTTTTTTTAGAATAATAATTATAATCACCTTCTTTGGATGGTGCAGAATATTTGTCGTAATTCCATAATTCTTTTAGTCTCGATTGTATAGCGGGCAAGAAAGGTATTTTAGCCAAATAAGCATCGGTCACTTCGTTTTCTGCTTTAACCCAAGCCTTGGTATTTTCGGCTGTATCGTTTTCCATCCAACGATAAGGGTCGGCAACTGTAGTGCCGAAATAAATATCTTTTACTGTGGTATCTTTTTGTGCAATCGGGTATTTCACTTCAATATTTTTAAAATCTGATTCTTGGGTGCTTTGTTTACAAGCAACTGAAAAAAACAATACAGATAATATCAGAATAGCATTTTTCATTGTAATATTTTTTGTCTTACAATTTAAATTAAAATATGAATCAATCAATGGGATTAATTAGTTATTTTTTTTATTGCCTCTCTTTTACTGAGTGGAGCCAATTCATTATTAGATACAAATGCTTTTACCCAAACAGGATTGGTTTTGCTGTATTCTCTTAGGGCCCAACCAATGGCTTTTTGAATAAAGAATTCCTTGCTGTCTTTTAAATGCAGTATGTATTTACTTAATAATTCGGTGTTCATTTCAGCCTTGCATCTTTTTTGAAATAGTATGCTGCTTCTTTGTAGCCAGATATTCTTGGAACGATTCCATTTTGCAGTAACCGAAATTTTCTTATCGGGAAATTTGGAAAAATAAACATGTAACCAATCAGAAGCAATACCATCAACTGTATCCCACCAGGATTGATGCTTTATACAAAATTCAATCAAGTTTTTCGAATCTGCATCCCATAGCCGATGGTTTTTGGCAAATACATCAATAGCTGCATAATGATATTCTCTATATGGCTGATTCCATAAATAAGCTACTACTTCATTTAACTGATCCACACTTTGAATGGGATTGTTTTTGATAAATGGAAAAACGATCGAATCTCTGATAGGTGCTTTAATACCTAGAAATTCAAATTGATGAAGCATATAGGCTTTCATGCCTATTGCTTCTTTTGAATTAGCTGCGTTTTTAAATGCCTGAAACAATGGCTTGCAATAGACCTCAGCCGAAACAGGGTATGCTTTATTTTTCATTGAGCAATGCAGCTTTTACTTCTTGCAATTTTACTTTTTGCGCTTGAGAGACTTTTGGATAATGAAATTTCATTCTTTCAAAATGTTCGGTGATGATTCCTGTTAAACACAAACGTGCAAACCATTTGTCGTCGGCAGGAATTACGAACCACGGCGCATATTCTGTTGAAGTAGCTGTTAACATGTCTTCATAGGCTTTCATATATTTATCCCAATGCTTTCTTTCAGCAACATCAGTAATAGAAAATTTCCAATTTTTTTCAGGATCATCAATTCTTTCAATAAAACGTTTCTTCTGTTCTTCTTTAGAAATGTTTAAAAATATTTTGATAATGATAGTGCCATTTTCGCTCAAGTTTTTTTCAAAGCGATTGATCTGTTCATACCTCGATTTCCAAAACTTACCATCAATATCTTTAATGGAATTGATTGCCGGTAAATTTTCATTGAGTATAAATTCAGGATGCACTTTTGTAACTAATACATTTTCGTAATGTGAACGGTTGAAAATGCCGATCTCTCCTCTAGCAGGTAATGCATTGTAATGTCTCCAAAAATAATCGTGGTCCAGTTCATTGGTAGAAGGGGTTTTAAAAGAAGTCACTCTAACTCCCCTGGGATTTAATCCGCTCATTACATGTTTTATAGAGCTGTCTTTTCCTGCTGCGTCTATGGCTTGAAAAATAATTAAAACACTGTACTCGTCGTGTGCATACAATTTGTCCTGCATTTTGGCCAGGTTCTTAATGCCAGTAGCCATCATCAATTCGCCCTCTTTTTTATCGATTTTTTTTTGTTTATTATCGGTATCAAAGTCTTTTGATAAATTGATTTTTTTCCCTGGTTTTACTTTTAAAGATTTCAAATAGGCAAGAGATTCTTTTTTCATGATACTTATTTATGAATTGATTTGAATAGCCGATTTGGAAGCATTGCTTTGAATGGCAGCTTCGATGATTTGCATTACATGGAGCCCGTCCGAAGCAGTTACTGGTGCAGCAACAGCATTTACAAAGGCGTTATAAATTCCATCATAATAATGATAATAATTGCCCCGTAGAGAAGGAATTTTTTTGTGCACTACTTCACCATTTATTTCGGTGTGCAATAAGCCTTTTTCAGTTTCTGGTTCTTTACCCCAGGTATCTATAGTAGGTTTTTCATTCGCCAGTAAAGCTATTTCTTGTACATCGGCCCTGCTTTTGATGAATGTACCTTTCTTGCCATGCACTACAAATGCAGGAAGGGCTTCTCTGATCATCAAATTACTTTTTAATATCACTCTTTTATCGGGATAAAATAAAATGATCATAAAGCAATCATCTACCTGCGATGTTGAGCGAAGCGTTCTGATATCTCCATATACCCATTCAGGCATTCCAAATAAACTCAATGCCTGATCTATTAAATGAGGGCCCAGATCGTTCAGTAATCCCGCACCCGGTCCTGGAATTTCTTTGTGCAATTTAGGACTCAATAATTCTTTGAAACGATCATAATGAAATTCAGCTTCAAAAATATCACCCAATAAATTTTGTTCAACAACAGATCTTACGGTGCTGAAATCGCTGTCCCAGCGGCGGTTTTGATACACCGATAATAACAAATTACGCGTCTTCGCAATTTCAATTAATTCAATGGCTTCATCAACCGTTGTGGTAAACGCTTTTTCCACCACCACATGTTTGCCAGCTTCCAATGCTTTTTTGCAAAATTCAAAATGAGTATTGGTAGGCGTATTCACCACTACTAATTCAATATTCGAATCATTCAATACTTCTTCGAGCGATCGATAAATATGTATATCAGGATAGAATTGTAAAGATTCGTTTTTGGATCTTTCCAAAACACCCACTAATGTAAATCCGGGGTGTAAATGAATAAAAGGGGCATGAAAAACCCTGCCAGACATACCAAAGGAAAGAATTGCGGTGTTGATGATACGCATGACAGGGTTTTATTTAATCCAATTAATTTTTTGGAGCTTCTTTTTCTTTTTCCTTCATTCTATCTACATAACTTACTCCATCGGTGATCCATTTTTCGGCAGGCTTGCCCAATAAATAATGATCAAACCATTCTCTTTGTCTTTTTTGATAATCAATTTGATTTTCTTTCTTCGTGAAATTATGATTCTCATCGGCATATACCAACATCACAAAAGGTTTTTCCATTCTGCGCATGGTACCATACATTTCAATTCCCTGGTGCCAATCTACCGCACCATCTTTATCGCCAAATGTTACCAATAATGGGGCTTTAATTTTACTCGCGTTAAACATTGGAGAGTTGCGAATATGCGCTTCTGTTCTTTCGTACCATGGTCCATCAAATCTACCCTGGCTGGTTTCAAAAATTTTCTGATCAGGTGTTCCACTGTTCCAATAAATAGAAAGCGACATGCTAATCAAATCGGTTAATGGTGCACCAGCAATGGCAGCTTTAAAAATATCTGTTTGCGTAATTAAGAAGGAAGTTTGATAAGCACCCCAACTATGTCCCATGATTCCTACTTTGCTTGCATCAATCATACCTGTTTTCATTACTTCTTTTACCCCTGGTACAATGCAGTTAACTGCACTCATTCCTGGGTCGTTGGTTTCATAAACAATATCTGGTTGAAAAACAAAATAACCATTGGTGGTATAGTTGGTGGTATTATATGCTCTTCTAATACTTGGTGCAACATAATTGTGTACATTATTCGATAATATTTCATACATATAAACAATCATCGGGTATTGTTTGCCAGATTCGTAATTGGCTGGGTAATACAAAGCACCTTGCATTTTTTTACCCAACTTATTGGTAAAAGAAACCAAAGTACTCTTGCCCCAATAATAATTTTGTTGTTGAGGGTTAGTAGAAGCGGCCTTTTGTTCTTTGGTAAAATTATCTGAAATATATAATTCTGGAGAGAGGTGGTAATCTTGTTTGATATAGCTGAATATATTGGCGTCGAGGGCTTTTGTTAAGCGATTTACTTGTAGGTCTTCAAAAATGAGCTTTTCAGTTTTACTATTTTCATATTTGTAATAACCAAACTTTTTTGTTTTATCGCCATAGGCAGAAAAATAAATGGGTTTAGTATCGTCTAAATAAATTTCTTCAAAATCTACCCTCGAAACCCTGAATGCGATCTCTTCTTTATCACCCTCAGTAATTTTGCGAGAACTGCTGCCATCAGGGCTTACCGCCCAAATATTGTATTCATCGTACAACAAAACTTCTTTATCTCCTTTGATCCAACCGCCTAAACCAAATGGAGGTTTGGTTGCAGGATGATCATCCCTGGTATTCCAGAAACTGGTTTTGATGGAACCAGTAATATTGGTATTTTGATCAGTGGCAATATTATAGGTAAACCAATTTTTATCTTTAAAGTAGATCAAAAATTTTCCGTCAGGCGAAGATTGTGGTGCCGTATAAAAGCCTGATTGTAGTCGGGTATACAATAATTTGCTCACACCAGTTTTGGTATCTACCAAACTAAAATCGGCATAATCTTCTTTGAAAGCAGGCTTGTATTTTTTATCAGTAGCAGTGATGGCGTATTTTTGATTGCCCGAAAGCGATGCATTCGGAAAAGCTTCATTAGCCAATTGCTTAAAGCCATTGTTATCGATATTCCAAGCCGATAAGTAGCTGGCATTTTTATCTTGTAGATAAGTTATTTTTTGGCGAGGCTGAATTTCTGCATCTTTCCAATGCCATACATCTGCTAATTTGCTATCCGATTTTAGTGCCAATTTTGATGATACCATTTTAAGGCTATCCGATTTTGTTTTAGAACTATCCGTTGATTTTTTATCGGCTGTTTTAGGTTTAGCAGTCCAGGTTTGAATGCCAAAAAATACAGCAGAGAGATCATCACTCATGCGTAAGTTAGATCCATTGTGAACGCGCATTCCAGCAGGAAAGCCTGTTGTTTTGAGTGGATCTAAAACAGTTATTTTCGGGTTGCTTAAATTGGTACAACTAAATACTTGCGCATTCTCCTCTTCAAAATCAGCTGATTTAAATGTTTTGAAAAAAGTAAAACCATCTCCTTCTTTTGCCCAAGTTAATTTAGAAAATTTAGAAGTATCACTGGCAATTACTTTAAGCGTATAGGTATTTAAATTGAACAATTCAACAGAGTTGCCAGCAGCATTGGCCGACTCAACAATATACGATAGGTGATCACTTTTTTTGTTGAATGCATATTCAGTAACATTTCCAATGGTTCTGGTAGAACTATCAGCTAGATTTTTTATAAGCAAAACAGATCCCTTGTCTTTATTTTCTTTAGGTGGAGCCAAATAGGCAGCTAAAAAGTTGCCATTTTTTGAAAATCCAAAACGATTGATATTGGCAATCGTAGATATTTTACCAGTTACAAGATGTAACAAACCCATTTTAAATTCGATGGGTTTACTTTGGTCACGTAATTTTTCTGCCTCTTTAAAAGGAAGGCCAATTCTATAGGCTAGCCATTGGTTGTCTTTAGAAAATTCTGGGGTACTGGCAAAAGCCAATTTATAGGTTTTATTACTAGTTCGATTTACTACATACATTGTATCGTTGTCTTCTTGAACAATAATTTGGTATGCAACCCAAGCTCCGTTCGGAGACAATTCACCTGCACCGATACTTTGCCATTTACCATAGTCTTCGGCTGTTAAATTTTTTTTCTGAGCAAGGATGGTGGTTCCCCCAATTAATAGGAAGAACAAGAACGAAACTATTTTATACATAATTGAATATTTCAAACAAGTTAAATAAAAAATGGCTAACCCAACAGCCATCTGTATAAAAGCCTATTTTTATATAAAATAGCCCTGTGTCTCATCTACCCGAAAGAGAAGAAAAAGTCTGTTTAAATTGTAATGCAGCCCTCGAAGGGAGGTTTTGCCATATTTGTGGACAAGAAAATATCCAGCCAAGAGAAAGTTTCTGGGATATGCTCACTCATTTTGTGTTTGACCTTTTTCATTTTGATGGTAAATTCTTCAGCACATTAAATTACTTACTCTTCAAGCCAGGATTTTTATCATCGGAACACCTCAGGGGAAGAAGGGCAAGTTACTTGCATCCTATTCGCATGTATGTTTTTACTTCGGCTTTTTTCTTTTTGATCTTCTTTAATTTTTTTCAGAATGAACAAAAGTTGATTAATTTAAAAGAATCCAATACATTGGTTGCTGATGATATTAAAGAATTGAATACTAAAAAAGTGCAATTACAAAAGTCTAAAGTTGTTTTAGACAAAATTCTTGCAAAACAGCAAAGCGATTCTTTGCAAATAATGATCAATCAGATTGACAATGATTTGTTGATTCTGCAACGCGATTCTACCATGAAAGGCAAGCTTAAATCATTAGAGCAAAATGATTTAGAAACAGTGACAATTAATGGAGAAAAAATGACGTATAAAACTATGGCTCAATATGATTCGTTGCAAAGCCTATTGCCCTCAGATAAAAAAAGTGGGTATATGTCTAGTAAATTTAAAAGACAATGGCTGTTTTTAAATGATAAGTACAATGGTGATATAAAAGCAATTCAACAGGTACTCACACAAAAATTTCTACACGCTGTACCTAGTTTATTATTTACTTCATTACCCTTATTTGCCCTTGTATTATTTCTCTTATACAGCAGACGAAAAACCTACTTTTATTCTGATCATGTTATTTATACCCTACATATTTACTGTGCTTTTTTTATCTTTATTTTTACTTCATTGGTGTTGAGCAAAGCTGTTTCATTCATTAGTAAACCTATTTCTGAGTGGGTTTCAGGAATTGTTACATTGGTATTGTCTTTCTATTGGTATAAGTCGATCCGTTATTTTTATGCGCAATCAAGAACAAAAACTATATTGAAATTTATAGTATTACTTTTCTTGAATTTACTTTTATTGATGATTTTATTTATTGTTTTCTTTCTTTTTTCTGCAATGACTATTCACTAAATTATGGAACAAAAAGCTACTGCATTTTTACGATTGGTTACAATTATGAATGAGTTGAGGGAACAATGCCCTTGGGATAAAAAACAAACTATTCACACATTGCGTTCTTTAACTATTGAGGAAACTTATGAATTAATCGATTCCATCGATCAGGAAGATTGGGCAGGAATAAAAGAAGAGTTGGGCGATATTTTACTGCATCTGGTTTTTTATGCAAAGATTGGGTCCGAGCAAAAGCAATTTGAATTAGAAGAGGTAATAAATGGTGTTTGCGAAAAGCTGATTCACCGACATCCGCATATTTATGGCGATGTTAAAGTAGCCAATGAAGATGATGTGAAAAGAAACTGGGAACAATTGAAACTCAAAGAGGGTAATGGAAAGCAATCTGTATTGGAAGGAGTTCCAACCTCATTGCCATCTATTGTGAAAGCCTGGCGAATACAGGAAAAAGCCAAACAAGTTGGATTTGAATGGGAAAACAAAGAAGATGTTTGGAAAAAAGTAGAAGAAGAAACGGCCGAGTTAAAAGAAGCCATCCAGGCAAATGATCCAGCAGCAATAGAAGATGAATTAGGCGATTTATTGTTCAGCCTAGTAAATTATGCACGGTTTTTGCAAGTAGATCCAGAAAAAGCATTAGAAGGAACAAATCGAAAGTTCATCAAGCGGTTTCAAGCAATGGAAATCATTGCCAAAACAGCAGGGAAAGCGTTAGCCACCATGAGCCTTACTGAAATGGATGCCATTTGGAATGAAGTAAAAAAGCAAAAGCAAAAGTAAAAGTAAAAGTAAAAACAAAACAGCTTGATCAACAATATAAGAAATTCGGTATACCAGCATGGTTATTTAATAATCATTGCAGCTTGGTTGTATACTATTTCGTTTATTTTTTCTAACTATTGGAGTTATCATGCCAGCCCTGAGAAAGTAAAATCTACTTTAGAACAAAGCATACACCAGGAAGAAAAGAAAATAAATCAAGTTTTTGCCGACACAGGGCTTTTGCAACAATTAATGAATCACACAAGTTCAGCTGCAACCAATGCAATAAATCAGTCATTTTTTGGTGTATTTATTTATAAGACAAATACAAATGGTCAGCTGGAACATATGTATTGGAGTTCTAATAAAATGGAAGTTCCTGCAGCACAACTACGTATGCAAGACGGGCAAATTTTTGTAGCCAATTCGCATGGTAGTTTTGTGTTAACTAAAAAAACAGTGCTGATACAAAAGGTAAACTATGCAGTATTTTCCGTTTTGCCTGTTTTTTGGTCTTATTTTATGGAGAATAAATATTTTCGATCTGATTTTGCTGCATCTGAAGGATTGGGAGAACAATATGAAATCAGTACCGATTCCAATTCCTTACCAGTTGTTGGAAGCCAAGGAAATTACTTGTTTAGTATTGATTTAAAAATAGGAAAGGAGTTCATTTCTTATGATGCAATTACCGTTTTATTGCGGGTATTATCAATTGTGTTATTGCTCTTTTTTTGTCATTTATTAGCAGAGGAGTTGGCATTGGCCAATCATTTCTATCGAGGTTTTGCACTATTGGTAATGATGGTACTATTGTTGAGAATGCTGGCTTATTTTTTTCATTTCCCTTTTGATTATGCCAAACTGCCTTTATTTGATCCTACCATTTATGCATCCAATTTATTGCATCCTTCTTTGGGAGATTTATTGATCAATGCCATTTTATGTTGTTGGTTGTTGCTTTTTATTAAAAATCACCAACCGCCAGAAAGTATTTTAGCATCAATTATTCGACCCTCTATTTATCCAATTGGTGTATTTGTAATTTTTACTGCCTCTTTTTTTGGAATAGTACAAATTATTCAAAGTTTAGTAGTTGATGCTAAAATTTCTTTTGATGTAACCAATATTTTTAGCTTAAATATTTATAGCATAATCAGTTTTATTATTCTTTGTTTTTTAGCGCTGGTGTTTTTTATTTTATCACAAATACTATTGAAACCATTTTTTCAAAAACAAAAGCTTGGTATACTGGAAATTACTACTGTAATAATAACAGGGTTTGTATGTATATATATATTTGTAAAACCCAATAATACTATTTTTTATTTATGCATGCTTGGTTGGTTATTGCCTTTTTTAATTTTATTGCAATTCCGAAAAGCCGATACGGATATTCCCTTGGTTAGATCGCCTTTTTTTATTTTTTGGGTAATGATTTTTGCAATTTCAATTGCTACTTTGGTTATTCAACAGAATAGAGAAGTAGAATTTGAACAAAGAAAAAGTATTGCGGAAAAATTGGCCATACAAACCGACCCTTCGGGAGAAAGCTTGCTCAGTATTGCAACTAGCAATTTTGATAATTCATTTTTGGCCAATAATTTCAAGCGATTTGAAGAGGGAGAAATTAGCAATAAGTTTTTTAAAGACAGTTTGATCAACCAGAATTTTTCTGGCTACCTCAATAAATACGAAACCCGTATTTATACATTTGATAGTTTGTTCCATCCATTATTCAATGAAGATTCTTTGAACTATGCATCTATTAAAACCATTGTATTGAACCAAGCAATTCAAACCGATGTGCCTGATTTATATCGATACGAAAAAAGTAAGGAGGGGTTTAACTATATATTTCAAAAGAATATTGTATCATCCAATGGTACTATAGGTTATTTATATGTTTTATTAAAATCTACGCGATATAAAAGTGAGGCATTGTTTCCGGAATTATTTAATCAATCGCAGGATATAGTATTGGATGGTTCAATGAATTACGCTTTTGCAGTATATTATGATGGAAAGATTGTAAACCATTATAACAATTATAATTTTCCAGCAGAATTGAATCTTGCGGCTACTCCAAGCTTTGAGTTTACCTATAAAGAAGCTGGAAATTTTTCGGAGTTATGGTATAATTCTGGAAAAAATAGGCAGGTTGTAATTGTAAAAAGTAATACCTGGATTTTAGAATTGATCACGCTATTTGCCTATTTGTTTTGTTCTTTTTTAATAGTAATTGGCATTTTCTATTTTATAAGCAGATTAATAAAAGTTCGATTCAAGTGGTTGGGCATTCAATCTTTATTTCGGTTGAATATTCGGTCGCAAATTCAGGCAACCATTATTTTCGTAAGTGTTTTTTCATTTATAGTAATTGGCATTGCAACAATTTCGTTTTTTATTTTCCGCTATAATTCCAGTAACGAAGATCGATTAACTAAATCGATTCAGGTAATGGCCAATGAAATGAATAGTCAATTTGTTAACGCCGATTTTATTCCATCGAAATCATTGAATCAATCCGAAAAATATGCACTAGAAAAATTATTGTCTGATATTTCTGACCTACATAATGTAGATATTAACTACTATAATGAAGCAGGGGAATTGCTATTGTCTACACAGCCTTATATCTATAACAAGCATTTGCTGAGCGAAAAAATGGAACCTCAGGCCTATGCTGAAATGAAATTCAAACATCGTATACGGTTTTTGCAGTCAGAGAATATAGGAAAATTTAAATACCTGAGCGTTTATGTGCCCATGGTATCGCCTACAAATATATTGTATGGGTATTTAAATATTCCTTACCTCAATTCGCAGATAGAATTAAATCAAGAAATTTCAGGTTTCCTGGCAACACTTATAAATCTCAACGCCTTCATTTTTTTATTGGCAGGAGCCATTGCATTTTTATTAACCAATCGAATTACAGCATCATTGAGTTTAATAGGGGCCACTATGCAGAAAATGAATCTGGGTGCAAAGAACCAGCAGATTGAATGGAAAGGTACTGATGAAATTGGGGTGCTTGTAAAAGAGTACAATACCATGGTAAAAAAATTGGAACAGTCTGTTGAATCACTGGCACAGAGTGAAAGGGAAGGAGCGTGGAGAGAAATGGCCAGACAAGTGGCACATGAAATTAAGAATCCACTTACACCCATGAAACTGAGTATTCAGTTTTTACAAAAAGCCATTCATGAGGATTCGCCCAATAAAAAAGAGATAAGCCAAAAAATGGCTGCCACTTTAATAGAGCAGATAGATCAGCTGGCAAAAATTGCTGGAGACTTTTCTCAGTTTGCCAATATTGGTAATGCGCAACTTAATAATATAGACTTGGGTGATTTAATTCAATCTTTAGTGGTATTGTATCAATCCAATGAACAGATTCATTTTAATTGGCAACCTCCAACTGGCAAAGTCTTTATTTATGCCGATAAAATTCAGATCAATCGGCTCTTTACCAATTTATTGCAGAATGCAGTAGAAGCAGGGGCCGAGAAAGTCGATGGAATACCAATTCAAATAACATTGCGCACCGAAAATAATCAAGCCATTGTAAACATCACAGATGAGTCGGGCGGTATTTCCGATCTAATGATGCCACATATTTTCAGTCCTAATTTTACCACTAAAACTTCAGGCACTGGTTTAGGCCTGGCCATTTGTAAAGGCATTGTAGAAAAAGCCAATGGACAAATTCATTTCACCAGCAAAGAAGGAGTGGGTACCAGTTTTACGATTCAGTTTCCGTTGGCGCAAGTTTCCTAAATTTGCGACTTGGATATTCGATTATTGAAATAAGAAGCCCAAAAGACTTTGTAAATTATGGAAACGACTAAAAAAGAAAAACAGGTTGACGCTGTAAAAATGATGAGAGACATAAGAGAAAAAATAAGCTCTGAGACTCAAAACATGTCTTTTGAAGAGTTAAAAGCGTATATCAAACAAAAACTTGCAGACAACAAATCTAAACTTGTTGGTCAGTAATATTTTCCTATCTCTTTTTTTTCTGCCCATCCACAAACTGCTGAAAGGCCGATAAAGAAAAACTACTAAGGTTTTGTGCGCGAGTAAGCCCTGCTTTTTGGGCAACTAATACACCGTATTTGCAATCATCGTAACCATCGGTATTATGAGCATCGGGGTTGATAGAAATGAGCACATTTTTATCGAGGGCTTTATGAATCCATCTCCAATCCATATCCAATCTGCGCGGATGTGCATTCAGTTCAATCACTACATTATTGGCGGCGCATGCATCAATGATTATTTGATGGTCTACAGGATATCCATTTCTGCTTAGCAACAATCTGCCAGTCATATGACCTAGAATGGATGTAAAAGGGTTCTCAATGGCTTTGAGCAACCTATTCATGGCTTTCTCTTCGGGCATTTTAAGATTGGAGTGAATAGATGCAATTACAAGGTCGAAACTATGAAGCACATGGTTGGGATAATCTAAACTACCATCATTGAGAATATCGCTTTCGATGCTTTTAAATATTTTAAAGGATTTGAGGCGCGGATTGATCTCATCTATTTGTTGTTGCTGGGCCCGAATGCGATCTTCTTGCAAACCATTTGCGTAGAAAGCCGATTTGGAGTGATCGCTGATCACTAAATAATGATAGCCTTTTTCAATAGCAACTTTGGCCATTTCTTCGATGGTATTGCTACCATCACTCCAGTTGCTATGGCTATGAATAATTCCTGCGATCTGATCGGTTTCAATTACCGAAGGCAATTGATTGTTTTTTGCATCCAAAACATTCGTTGCAGTTTCTCTTTGATAGGGAGGAATCGGGCAAATATTGTTGCGATTAAAAATATCATCTTCAGAAGAATAATTCAATGAAGCATCCCATGCAGTTATTTCATTCCATGCAGTTAAAAATTCATCGCTGCAACTATTCATAAAAATCGTTGCATAAAAATTTTCTTCACTAGCTAAATGAAATTGCAACACACAATTTTCTTTTCCTTTAAATGAAATAGTTGATGCATTTTCTTCTACAATTTCATATTCATTTGCGAGAAAAAATGCGCGTAAATCATCCGCAGAATTGTTGGTTACCCAGTCCAATTTGTTGATAACTTCTTGCTGTCTTCGGAATTCTCCACATAGAAAAAAGGCCTTTTTGAGGGATAATTTTAATTTTTGATCAATTGCCTCCGCATAATTTTCTACATGTTGATAAAGAAAACTTCCTAAAGTACCCATGTAAAATTCGATCGACTCCTGAATATTTTTTTGTGTTTTTTCTCCGAAGCCTTTATAAAGTGTCAAACGATTTTCTTCGCAAGCATATAATAATTCTCCGAGTGTTTCTATTTCTAATTCTTTCCAGATGGTCGCAATTTTTTTAGGACCAATACCTTTGATGCTCATCATCTCTAAAATTCCTGGCGGTGTTTTTTGCAAGTAATCTTGCAACGCTAGAAATTGTCCGGTGCTAATTTGTTCAACAATGCTTTTACCAATACGCTCACCAATTCCTTTGATCGAAAAAATTTTGTCATGTGGTAATTCTGCTAATTGCACCGTGAGCTTCTCTATGGTGAAAGCCGCAGCAGCATAGGATTTGGCCTTGAAGGAGTTATCGCCATGTATATCCATTAATTTGGCGAGTAAAGAAAAATTATCTGCAATGGCATAGTTATTCATCATACTGTAAAGTTATAAAGTGGATTGATATATGGGCAAAAAAAATCCCGAACAATTGTTCGGGATTCTAAATCTATTTCTGTGTAAGAAATAAGACTACTTCTTTTTAGCAGCTTTCTTAGCAGCTTTTTTAGGAGCAGCTTTTTTAACAGCTTTTTTAGGAGCAGCCTTCTTAGGAGCAGCTTTTTTAGGAGCAGCTTTCTTTGCAGCTTTCTTAGGAGCAGCTTTCTTAACAGCTTTTTTAGGAGCAGCTTTCTTAGCGGCTTTTTTTGCAGTTGCCATGTTTTTAGATTTAATGGTTAGTTAATAATACATTAAAAATAAAAAATTATTTCAAACAACAAAATTTTATTTTCTAGGCAGTAGCTACTGACGGCATAACCGACACAGTTGTTCTGTCTAGTTTTCCTTTCTTAAATTCAACAATACCATCTTGTAATGCGAATAAAGTAAAGTCAGTTCCAACACCTACATTTTTACCAGGATGGTAAACTGTTCCTCTTTGACGAATAATAATATTTCCAGAAAGAGCTGGTTGACCACCGTAGATTTTTACACCTAAGCGTTTGCTTTGTGAGTCACGACCATTTTTTACGCTACCTTCTCCTTTTTTGTGTGCCATAATGTATGATTTTAAAACTTTTTTTGCCGAGGCAATTAAAGTAGTTTTTTACTAAGCGATGCTTTCAATTTTAATTCTAGTATAATGAGTTCTATGACCATGCTTCTTGCGGAAGCCCTTTCTTCTTTTCATCTTAAAGGCGATCACTTTATCTCCTTGTACTAAGTCGCTAATGATTTCTGCTTTTACTACAGCTTTTACAGCTGATCCTATAGCAATAGTACCGTTTGTTTCAACAAACAATACCTCATTAAACTCCACTTTGTCTCCGGTGTTACCCTGCAGGTGAGGGACGTACAAGCTTTGACCTTCTTGTACTTTAAATTGTTGACCTGCGATTTTTACAACTGCTAACATAGCTATCCAAAATTAGGACGGCGAAGGTAGGGATAAGCAAGGAGAAATCACAACATTTTTCGAAATAAATTATCACAAATTTACGAAATTGCTTCACCAAAGCCCCTAACTAGGCCCTATTTTTGCAGACTGATTCACCATCGGTCAATTATGAACCTAAAAACCCTATTGGCAAAACCCTTTGCCCAGCTCATATACAATAGAACCCGCAAGGGAATGATGAATGCAATTGAGCACCAGGAAGCCATTTTAGCCAATCAGTTAAAAGTAGGGGCCAAAACCCAGTTTGGAAAAGACCATCATTTGGCAGACGTAAAGGACTATCAATCTTATATACAGGCCGTACCCATCAGAGATTATGAGGGCATTAAGCCCTATATAGAGCAAATTAAGCAGGGTAAAGAGAATGTTTTATGGAGAGGCCAGCCAATTTATTTTGCCAAAACAAGTGGAACCACCAGCGGAGTAAAGTATATACCTATTACTAAAGATTCTATTCCCAATCATATACAAACTGCCCGTAATGCCTTATTATGTTATATGGCTGAAACAGGAAATTCTGCATTTGCCAGTGGGAAAATGATTTTTTTGAGTGGATCACCCGTTTTAGAGCGAACAGGTAATATTCCAACCGGTCGATTAAGCGGTATTGTAA
Organism: Sphingobacteriia bacterium; assembly: GCA_031422175.1. Taxonomy (GTDB): domain Bacteria; phylum Bacteroidota; class Bacteroidia; order Chitinophagales; family Chitinophagaceae; genus Sediminibacterium. The sequence goes on from JANOQC010000140.1 coordinate 19,480, forward strand.
ACCATCACATACCAGCTTATTTAAGGTCTAATCAATTACCTAGTTTCGAAACTAATTGCGAAGATGATTGGGAAACCAAGCTCAATCAGATTGTAAAAGAAACGATCAATCAAAATATGACCCTAATCAGTGGCATACCGCCCTGGATGCAGATGTATTTTGACCGATTGTTAGAAGTATCGGGTAAGAAAGTAGGCCAATTATTCCCTAATTTCAGTGTGATGGTGCAGGGAGGCGTAAATTTTGAGCCATATAAGTCTAAGATTTTTGAAAGTATCGGCCGAAAGATCGATTCTATAGAATTGTTTCCGGCCAGTGAGGGATTTTTTGCCTTTCAGGATACCCAAACCGAGCCAGGCATGTTGCTCAATACCAATAGTGGCATCTTTTATGAGTTCATCCCAGCGGGAGAGATATTCAATGAAAACCCAACCAGATTATCATTAAAAGATGTGAAACTGGGCGAGAACTATGCCCTTATTATTAATAGTAATGCCGGATTATGGGGCTATAACCTGGGCGATACGGTAAAATTTGTAAGCCTGAACCCCTATCGATTAGTAGTAACGGGCCGAACCAAGCATTTTATATCGGCATTTGGGGAGCATGTAATTGGGGAAGAAGTAGAACAAGCCATGTTGAAAACTGTGGCAGAGTACCCTTGCAAGGTTACTGAGTTTACTGTAGCGCCATTTATACAACAGGGAGAAGGCAAGAGTTACCACGAATGGTTGGTAGAATTTGAAGATGCGCCGAGTGATTTAAGTGCTTTTAGTGAAAGATTGAACCATAATATGCGCGTTAAGAATGTATATTATGAAGATTTGATGCAAGGCAATATTCTATTACCACTTGAAATCACCCAATTAAAGCCCCATGCATTTATTGATTATATGAAATCGATTGGCAAATTGGGCGGACAGAATAAAGTACCACGCTTAAGCAATGATCGGGTAATAGCTGAAGCACTTCAACCATACATAATAAATTAACTATAGGAATAATAAATACCAACGCATACTGCCTTTTTGCTTATTTTGTAGCGCTTCAGTATCCATAAAATAGATGAATGACTAAAAAAAGAATAGCCATATTTGGTTCAACAGGGTCGATAGGAACGCAGGCATTAGAAGTGATTAAAGCCAATCCTGAAATGTTTAGTGCCGAAATATTAACTGCACAAAGCAATGATGAATTGTTGATTAAACAGGCATTGTTGTTTAATCCAAACGTAGTTGTAATTGGCGACGAAAAAAAAAACAGCAATGTAAAAGAGGCATTGGCCTAAACAGATATTAAAGTATTTGCAGGAGAAAAGGCATTGGCCGAAGCTGC
>JANOQC010000141.1:0-2502 GCA_031422175.1 Sphingobacteriia bacterium
ACCTTCGCCGCCTCCACCATCACCTCTAACGTCAAGGGTTCTGCACTATTAGGATATTCTGTGCTTCTTCCAGTTGACATGTCTACGCTGTATTTTTTGACTTTTTCTTGATTGTTCTTTTGCAAGACTTTTCTTTTAATTTTTTCATAATTTCTCGAAAATCTTGCAACTCAAGTTCTGTCCACGGTTTAGAGTTAACCGTAAAGTCGATGTTTTTTGGTTCTTTGATTAGTCCCATTGTCTTACGATTTCAAGTATTAAAAATATAGATAGCCTCACTTTTTTTTAACTACTTCAATATACAAAAAATTGCTCTAAAAAATGGAGGCCTTGGCATATAATCTCTCCCAACTATCCCATTGTAATTACAAGAGATTTATCAAAAGCAAAGCAATGGGTGAAGGAGAAAGCTAGAGGTACAGAAAGGTATGGCATGGTAGTATCTTCTCAAGCGCAGCGTTTGAAGCCATATGCTATTGATGTGAAAACACCCATGAACCTGGTTAATTGGTTTTTAGAAGGCAAAGATGATGTACGCTCTTCTTATTTTTTAGAAGATGTAGCTACAGAGTTTCATGTACAAGGTTTGGAATTAGATTGGGCCATTGTTGCATGGGATGCAGATTTAAGATATGATGATGGCGCCTGGAAAACCTTTTAATTTGTAGGCAATAAATGGCAGAACATTCATAAGGCAGAAAGAAAAGCTTATTTGATAAATGCTTATAGAGTATTATTAACCTGAGCCCGTCAAGGCATGGTTATTTTCGTTCCACTCGGCGATGATAATGATCTTAGCCGCAAAACAGCATTCTACAATTCAACCTATAAATATCTACTATCGGTTGGGATAGGGGAGGTTGGGTAAATCCCCACAACCAGCAGGTATAAACACCTAATCAATTTCTTCACTCTTATCTTCCCCAATTAGATTTTTTAAATTTTTTTGTACTGTTAAAATTCATTTATCATTTTAAATAGTACACCTATGATCCAAGTAACATCCATCGAACATTTAAAAGAACCCGTTTTGTGATTAAGTGCAAGTATAAAATATCATATTTGCAGAAAACGGCTTAAATGCAATTATAAATACTTATATTTGCATAAAATACGTTAAGTGCAATTATAAATACCTGTAATTGCACTTCCATAGTAAACACAAAATTATGAACTTAAGCGATTTTAAAGCGGGGAAAATCATTCAACGCTACCAATATAAGAGCTTTGAACCCAATGTGGTGGATATCGCCTGGAAAATAGATAATGCCGATTTGAATATGCTATTGAGCCAAGCCAACATAAAACTAGGGGAACTTAATGCATACTCGCAACTCATACCCGATGTTAATTTTTTTATACAAATGCATGTATTGAAAGAAGGTACAAAAAGCAGTAAAATAGAAGGTACACAAACCAATATAGACGATGCCATACAAAAGGAAGAATACATACAACCCGAAAAAATAGACGATTGGCTAGAAGTACAGAACTATGTGGAAGCAATGAACCAAGCAATAAAGAGTTTAGAAAAATTACCATTGAGTAATCGATTGTTAAAACAAACGCACAAAACGTTAATGAAAGGTGTAAGAGGCAAACATAAATTACCCGGAGACTTCCGACAAAGTCAAAACTGGATTGGAGGTAGCAGTTTAATTGATGCTACTTTTATACCACCACATCAAGACAGTGTGATAAATTTAATGGCAGATCTTGAAAAATTTTTGCACAACGAAAATGTACCTGTTCCACATTTAATAAAAATTGGCATTGCCCACTATCAGTTCGAAACCATTCACCCATTTTTAGATGGTAACGGGCGTATTGGTCGTTTACTGATAACGCTTTTTTTAGTAAGTAATGATTTATTGCACAAGCCTACGCTTTACTTATCCGATTTCTTTGAGAAAAGCAAAGCAATGTATTACGATAGCCTTACTAGAGTAAGAACCCATAATGACTTAACGCAATGGCTTAAATACTTTTTAGAAGGGGTTCGCAGTACTTCCGAAAATGCAATACAAACATTCAAAAATATTATAAAATTAAGAAGCGAAGCAGAGTACAAAATTATCTCTTTGGGTAAAAAGCAAGCACTGGCAAAATCGTTTTTAGAATTTTTATACAGCAAACCCATAGCAGATGCAGGGGATATTGCTGAAGCATTAGAAATAAATCTATCTACAGCTTTGCGGTTAATAGACGATTTTATAAAGCTGAAAATTTTGGTAGAATTGACAGGCTATAGACGCAATCGAATTTTTGCTTTTGACGATTATGTAAAACTTTTTAGATAATTAGTATGATGTACTATTTAAATTCATTTATCCGACATATAAACACTTTTTATATCGAATAAAGGCCATATCAGACATATAATATTGAAAATAAAGCAAGATGAAAGGAGCATTCCTCCTGAGTTTCATATATGGAAAGAAGTATGGCACATTTGAGTGAAAAATGATACATCCTCCAGGTATAATTACCTGATCCTTTGTT
>JANOQC010000142.1:0-2534 GCA_031422175.1 Sphingobacteriia bacterium
TGAATTTATTACCAATAATATTAAATACAACCCGATCATCACCTACCAGACTTACATTAGGATAATCTGATTTTAGCTCATTGAAATTCTTGTAATGATATTAAACACGGAGCAAATATATCAATTGTTTTCTATTAGTAAACATTTATTATATTAGAATATTTAACCTTTATTTCCCTCAAACCCTTCCATGGTAAGTGCTACTTATATATAGCGCGTTTCCCCGCTTTTTTCGCAAACAAAATCAATTACATTTACGCCTAATATGCCTACTTTAACTTCCTTCCCTTTATGCAATTAGCCAAACTCGAAAAAGAAGTAAGTGGCAATAGCAAAGACATTGAAAATATATCTACGGTGCTAAATGAACTTATATCAAATCATACAACACCATTAAAACCCGCAATAAAATTGGCTTTAAAGATTATGATTAATCTTGTTATTAATTAATCAATTCAGCTCGGCAATCGGCTTTCCTTTTAAACTAGCATTAACTAAACTTCCTAAAAGCTGCACAAATGGCAAGATGTTTTGATGTACACTAGCATCCTCTAATGAGTTCATATATTCGGCTCTTCGCTCTAAGGGTATAACCGTCCAAGGATAGCCACCCGATGCAAGCATCAAATTCATAATAAATCTGCCCATTCTTCCATTACCATCCATATAAGGGTGTATAAAAACAAAAACAAAATGCCCTAAAACAGCACGGACGGCAGCATTTGGTTCTTGCTCTAACAATTCCATCAAAACAGGCATTGCCTCCCTTACTGCTTCTTTATTTAATGGAACGTGCTTTGAATTGGCAATATATACTTGATGGTTTCTATATCCAGCTAAATCGGCTGGTTTTAACAATCCAGCTAATACACTAGGACCAAATAGTGCGTTATACCAATCTCCATGGTCGCTATCAAGCACTTGCCCTGGGTTTGCTCCCACCAATACTTTTCGAATACTATTTTCTACCATTTGAAAAGAATCCCAATAACCCTTTGCAGCCATAGCATCTCTTTGTTTGCGATCGGCCTCATGCTCTTTGGAATTCCAACTTCCGACCCTTACACGTTCAATAAGTGCTGGAGTAACTTGATATTTCTCTATAGATAATGAATGATATGCATCGGTAACATAAATATTTTTAACAGCAACCATATACTTTTCAATATCTCCTGAAAGGCCCGGAACAAATGGGAAGTGATTAATCACCGTTTGCCGAAAATTAGACCACATGAATTTAATTCTATTTACATATGGCGATGTGTTCCTATTTGAAAGTGTAATATCTATAGTATCATTAAATGGATCTATCTCTCTAACATCGTAACCAACATATTGCATTTGTTTTAAAATATCGTCTGCAATATTAGCTTGCTTGATATTTCTAAATGCGCCTGCGAGTCTGCCAGCTATTGTGGAATGTCCCCCATTTAATAGTATTTCTAAAATTGCTGATGCGGATTTGATAAGTGACAATGCAGTTCTACAATCTGTAGCATTTTGTGTAAATATATTAGAAGAAGCATGCACTAAGGCATTTGGTAAATTTAAAACCCGGAGCCCATTAATCTCTTCTACGTTCAACTTTATTTTCAAATTAGATTTCATGTGAAATAGTGAAGTATTATATGGCAGATCGGTTTTAAAATTATTGGCTTTGGGTGATTTTATAATTAACTGATTGGGAACAGTCCAATTACCTGCGTGAAGCATTATTGATTGTTCGGCAGATAAACACCAATTATTTTTGTATTTATAATGTAAATATTGCGTACAAAATGCCCAATAAGAACTATACCATGAAGTACTATCACCTGTTATTACATCTGGTGAAGTAACAATATACCACCCTGAATAGACCTCCGTAATAAATCCATTTTTAATCAACCTTTGTTTATGTGTTCGGCTTAATTGTGCACTTTTTATGGCTATAAATCCATTATCCTGTAGCTCCTTTAGTGTTTCAAGGGATACCGCTAATTTCTCTGAAGGACTAGCCATATGATTGATTTATCAATATTATAAAATAAAGTTGTACCAAAATTATAAAATAATGTTGTATTAAAATTATAATTGGTTGGGATCTTTTAATTTTTACAATTTTTCGTACGACTTTTTGTATATTTGATACATAAAAAGGCACGATGAAAAGGATATTATACAATAAATTACTTGAATGGAAACGGGAAACAAACCGTAAACCACTCATTATCCGAGGAGCAAGACAGGTTGGCAAAACTTGGTTGATGAAAGAATTCGGTGCAAAATCCTATTCACAGACCGCATACATCAATTTTGAAAAATCAAATAGGCTTAGTGCTGTATTTGAAAATGAATTTGATATCCCGCGTATTATTACTGCAATAGAAATTGAAACAGGCCTTAAAATTAAACCTGAAACCACCCTAATTATTTTTGACGAAATTCAGGAATCGGAAAGAGCGCTAACATCACTAAAGTATTTCCATGAAAACGCGCCTCAATACCATATTATTTGTGCTGGGTCTTTACTTGGAGTTGCATTACACAAAAAC
>JANOQC010000143.1:0-3572 GCA_031422175.1 Sphingobacteriia bacterium
TGGCTTTTTTGGCAGCAAGCTTGCACTATCTATTAGTGATGACAAAATGAAAAAAGTTTTTGCCATTATTTTACTGCTAATATCGATTAAAATGCTATTTTTTGAACAATCTAATAGGTCAAAATCTACTGAACCCACAAAAATTCAACAAACCAATGCCCAATAAATGGTTGATTGATCTTGCCACCTTATATTTGCAAAAAATAAATTCATGGAAGCAAAACAATCATCAGCAAAATATTGGGCATTGTGCTTTTTCTGGTTAGCCATTATGATTACTTTATTGGTAGTTTACCGCGAATTTTTCTGGTTGGCATTACCTGGTACAGTAACCTATTTTGCCAAAGCAATGGACATCATGTAATTAAGAATTCAACAATTTTATATAGCAAATCCCTCTTACGCTGTAGGTGGGATTTATATTTAATACCTTTTTATGATTCTTAATTGATGGGTTCTTTCTCCAGAATCTGAACTGATAATACCTACATTGTCGATAGAATCAATTCTTACCCTTCCAGATGCATGAATAATGGTTTGACCATCCAGCATAATACCTACATGGGTAATTCTTCCATCCGCATTATCAAAAAAAGCCAGATCACCACATTGGGCTTCTTGTAAGAAGCCCACTATTTCGCCTAATACCACTTGTTGAGAGGCATCTCTAGGCAATGTTTTTCCGAAAAATTGAAACACTTGCTGTGCAAATCCGCTGCAATCAATTCCAAACACCGATCTACCACCCCATAGATAAGGTGCATGCAAATATTGCATGGCAATATGCCTAATATAATCAGGTGCAAACAAGGAGGGATTGGGTTTTGCAATAGCTCCTTTATTGATGAAATGAAATTTATCAATCAATAATTGATTGTTTTGAAATAAGCCTAATGAAGCACCTAATGGAATATACATATCTGTTCCATTAAGTTGAACCAAATTGGTAAACTCGGCCGCAATATCTTTTGATTGATTTGTTACCAACACATTACTAACTGCAATTAATTGTGTTTTTTGGCACCAACCTTCGTATTGATCGTAAGTGCATTTTACTTGATAAAAATCACCAGATTGATCAAGTAATTCAACTACTTCACCAAATAATAATGAACTCACCATTTCGGATCTATGTGCAGCTTCAGCTCTTAAGGGAGCTACTGCAACCAACACCATCATATATGCCATTCAAAAAATTTATTGTAAGTTATGGAAATTTACCTGCTTTGCATCTTGTACAAAATGCTTATTTTAAATTGTGAGCAGCCACCAATATAACCATATAACCGACATTGAATTAATTGAACGCTTTTCGAGCGATCAAAATAAAGAATGGCTGGGTATTTTATTAGAACGATATACATTATTGTTGTTGGGTGTTTGCATGAAGTATTTAAAGCAGGAAGAAGCCGCAAAAGACGCGGTACAACAAGTATTTTTAAAAGCATTAGGTGAAATGGGCAAATACCCAATTCAATATCCCAAAAGCTGGTTGTATAAAGTAGCCTGCAACCATTGTCTGATGCAATTGAGGGATCAGAAAAAAAACCTTCCATTAGCAGATAATACGCCACACATAGAAGAAACAAGCAATTTGAAAGACCTCCAAGAAAGAGAAATAAACTTATCCATCTTAGAAACTTGTATCAGCGAATTAAACAAAGAACAACAAACTTGTATAACTTTATTCTATCTTCAAAAGCAAAGCTATCAGGCAATTGCCGATACAACTAAAATGACTGTTTTACAAGTTAAGAGCCATATTCAAAACGGGAAAAGAAATTTAAAAATTTTGATGGTGAAAAAGCAACCATTACAATGAGTGATTTAAAAAATATATTATCCAATAGTGAGGAGATGAACGAGCATGACCTTTTAAAATATTTAGAAGGAAATGCTACTGAAGACCAACTGCGTGCCGTTGAGGAAAAGATGGCCAATTCTCCTTTTGTGGATGATGCCATCGAAGGATTACAAGCAATCGGATCACCTAAAAAAATACTCCAATTAAAAGAGCAACTCAATCAACAATTACGCAAAGCGGCTTCCAAAAAGGAAATGATAAAAAAACGCAGAGGATTTATAGATCAGCAATGGTTGATCGTTGCGGTACTGGCCATTATTTTATTGAGTGTAGTTGGTTATTTGTTGATACATTTTTATTCAAAATAATCACCTGCATAATTTTTGAATCAAGGCTTCGTGTTGTTTATACAAGCTCAACAATACTTCTTTATCGGCCATTTCAAAATCTGCAAAATCAAATCCTGGAGCAACAGTACAACCTACAAATGAAAAAGCTCCAACAGATTCTGAAGCAAACCATGCTCCTGCAGGAACAATTGCTTGATACATTTCCCCATTAATGGCATTCGGTCCTAATTTAATCAATTCATAATTCCCATCTGCTTTGATCACATGAACCAATAAAGGGTCGCCTTCATAAAAATGCCAACACTCATCACTTTTGATTCTGTGAAAAGCAGAAAAATTTCCTTGGGTTAGTAAAAAATAAATTGCTGTTGAAAAAGGACGATCTCCAGTAAAGCGTGTAGGCAAAGTCGCTTGTGGAATTTGTTCTTTGGAAACATAAGTTTCTTTATAAAACCCACCTTCGGGATGCGGCAATAAACCATAGATTTCGACCAATTGATGATACATGTATTTTTAATTTTTTCATGCTAAATTAATCGGTTAATATTAAATTAATATTATTTATATATGAAATTCAATGATTTATAGCAATATGCAATAAGCATGCATATAAAAACTTAACATTAAGGTAATATTGGAAGATTTAGCTTCATAAAAAAATCAGCAGATGTTGAAAAATATTACCCTATCTGAAGAAGTATTGATCGATCAATTGCGCCACGCAAAAACCGAAAAAGAAATCACCAAAATTATTGAAACGAGCATTGTGCTACTAGAACAAGAAATTGCTGAACCGGCTAATGTATTAAGCTTCACTCAAAAAATGAGACAGAAATTATCATCGATCAATCCATTCTATATTGATGATGCAACAGAATGGAATAGTATTCAAACTTCTAAAGTGTTGTTTTACCGAGTTGGATGCAGGTTTACAATTAGCAATTAAAGCACATTTTTAGTGAGCTTATCAACACCTATATTAACTTCTTCATTTCTGGGTTAAATATAATCATTCATTTTTTCTTATTCAAATACAGTTTCGTCTTTTTGATTTCTATAAATCAAAAAAACAATCAAAATCGCAGCAGGGATAGCTATTAATATTGTTCTGGAAAGGAACAATAATATGTTACACAATCGAATTGGATAATTTTTAGGCTAAATATGGGTCAATTTTTTCTGTTTTATCCTCCGCTATTACAATTTTAAAATTAAAGAAAAAGGTAATAATGATTAGAAAATATATGAACAAAGTGTTTTTGTTCAAGATAATTAATTGCTGAGTTCAATAGATAAGTGCAATTTTTAAACAAAAGGCAAAAAAGCTTTTGAGGGCTTTTTGCCTTTTGACCAAGTAGTGCGACCTTTTGGTTGCTTATGACAAAAAAATACACTCAACTTAGTTTGGTACAAAGATA
>JANOQC010000144.1:0-2152 GCA_031422175.1 Sphingobacteriia bacterium
GAACTTTTTTCGAGATACACACCTACAAAAGCGGTAATATCATAACCAAGCTTTTTCATATCAACATTTAACTTGGTGCCTTTTACAATTCCATGCTCCTGTAGCTTTTTAATACGTACATGAATTGTGCCACCCGATACAAAGAGCTTTTTGCCTAAATCCGCATAAGATATCTGCGCATCATCTGTCATTTCATTTATGATCTGAAGATCTAATTTGTCAAGATTCAATTTTGCTGCCATAGTTGGTCTGATTTTAAAATTAAATTCGATTATTCAACAAATATTTGAATAATTTCGAAAGTTTCAAAATTTATGTTGAAATATTTGCAATGAACAGGGTGTTTGTTTTAATATTGCACTGTAATCGTTCTTTGAACAACAACATACACTGTGGGGTGATGAAATTTTTGGCAGACATGCCCTCTTGTCTCGGGGGTGAGGATAACAGGATAAACGTAGCATAGAGCCGTGTTAGTAGCAATACCGATGCGACCGGGGTCGACCACCGAACTTTGTACTACAGCTAACTGCCTCGTGAAGGTTCGATCCCTTCCCCTACAGCTTCTCATGCTTTTCTATTACAGCCTTTTGCTTTTGCAAGGGGCTTTTTTGTTTTCAGGGGCTTTCCTTTTCTTGGTTGTTCAGATAGACTTTGTGATACAACTAACTGCCTCGTGAAATGGTTCCCTGCCCGACTGTATCGTTCAGGCGGGGATCCCTTCCCCTACAGCTTTTCTCATGCTTTTGTTTACGGCCTTCTGTTTTGAACAGAGGGCTTTGTTGTTTCGATACTTCATTTGTTAATTTATTTACATCATGCTATTACCTTTGCGCCCTTATTATGGGTCAAAAAAAACTTATCCGTTTTGCTGAAATTGAAACCTTTCCAAATGTGTTACAATACCCAACCCACATGCAGGGTAAATGGAATGACTATTTTAAAAATGATCACCTTATTACATTAGAACTTGCTTGTGGAAAAGGTGAGTATGCTGTTGGCCTTGGAAGAATCTTTCAGCAAAGAAATTTTATTGGAGTTGATTTAAAAGGGAATAGAATTTGGGTGGGTGCTAAAACTGCATTAAAAGAAAATCTTACAAATGTTGCTTTTGTAAGATCTCAAATTGATAAAGCAGATGCTTATTTTGCTACCGACGAAGTAAGTGAAATCTGGATTACATTTCCCGATCCGCAGCTAAGAAAATCAAAACATAAAAAACGTTTAACACATCCCCGGTTTTTACGTTTGTACCAATTATTTCTAAAACAAGGTAGTTTGATTCATTTAAAAACCGATTCCCCTGTTTTGTATCAATTCACCAAAAAAGTAATTGAGCTTTTTCAATTAAACCTTCAAACAGATTCTAATGATCTTTATAGCGACTCAACTCTATCTCAGGAGTTGAAAATTAAAACACATTATGAAGGATTAGATATTGCAAAAAGCAATCGTATACACTATTTGTGTTTTTCCCTTCCTGCTTTTGAATTACCCATAGAACCTGAGCTTTTATTAAAACAGTGGGTACTTGAAAATGAAGGCGAATAAAAATAATTTGTTCTTAGCAAACAAAATACAAATTACTTGGTTAATAATAATTATATCGCACACTACTGAAAAATACAAATGAATAAACTGGTTGAAGACATCGATTATTATTATGAAACAGATGGAAATATGGTACTAACCGCCAAATATCATTTAGATAAAGGCTATTGCTGTGGACATGGTTGCCGTCATTGCCCGTATGAATATGATAATGTGCCGGAACCCCGCCGTAACTTGCTGCTCAAAGAGCGTAAAGATGCCAAAAAAGAAAATAGAAATCCCACACAAAACAGGTAAGGCAAAAGAGTACAGTTTTTTTGATGATGTGTATGATGTAGTACGCCAAATTCCTAAAGGCCGTGTTACATCGTATGGAGCCATTGCATCTTATTTAGGCACCAAACTTTCTGCCCGTATGGTGGGCTGGGCAATGAATGGTGCACACAATATAAAACCAAAAGTTCCGGCACAAAGAGTTGTAAACCGCAATGGTATGCTTAGCGGCAAAGCACATTTTGGAACATCCACTGCCATGGAAGAGTTTTTAAAAATAGATGGTGTTGATGTTAAGAATGACACTGTAGTTGATTTTGATAAACGG
>JANOQC010000145.1:0-2892 GCA_031422175.1 Sphingobacteriia bacterium
TCATTTACAATTGAAGTTAGTTATAGTAAAAAGGTTTCAATATTGTTTTTATGAATAACATTAAAATTAGTATCAGGATAAGATTGTTTAAAACTATTGGGTATTTTTGTTTTAGCTGTTGGGTTCCACTTAAATTCATAAGCAGTTAATATTCCATTCGATTCTTCTAGTAAATCAATTTCCTGTTGATCCTTGGTTCTCCAATACCATTGGTTTACCCATTCTTGTTGATATGCATTGTGTTTAATTCTTTCTGACATTAAAAAATTCTCCCATAAAGCCCCTATATCTGTTCGATTTTCTATTTGATTGAAATTGGCAATTAATGCATTTCTAATTCCATTATCATAGAAATAAATTTTTCTGCTACGCTTTAATTCGGTTCGTAAATTTCTACTAAAAGAACCGAGTCTAAAAATAATATAAGACTGTTCCAAAAGTTGAATATATTTTTCAATTGTTTTGGCATCTAATCCACATAGTTGTGCCAACTCATTATATGAAACCTGCGATCCCACTTGAAAAGCTAAGCCTTTCAATAGTTTGATTAATGCCTCCGGTTTTTTTATTTGATCTAACAATAAAATATCTTTATATAAGTAGCTTTCTGATAATTGTTTTAAAATTTCTCTTTCATCACCTATATTATTTACTACATCTGGGTAATATCCATACACTAATCTGTGTGGTATTAATCTAGATTCTTCCAATAAGCCGTGATGGTTCACCATCTCTTTAAATGAAATGGGATATAAATGATATTCCCATTTTCTTCCAGTTAATGGTTCATTCAATTGATTGGCTAATTCAAAAGAAGAGCTACCTGTTGCAATTAATTGCACTTCTTGAATTTGATCAGTTATTAATTTCAGTCTTAGCCCAATCTCAGGAATGCGTTGTGCTTCATCGATGATGATGATTTTTTTATTGCCAATAATTGCTTTGAGTCTGGATGAAGAAACATGCGCAAATAAATCTTGCACATCAAGTTCATCTCCATTAAGCCAAATCATTTTATCTTCTTCTGGAAAAAGGATTTTCAATAAAGTGGTTTTTCCAACTTGGCGAGGTCCCAATAAAATAATGGCTTTCCTGGTTCCTAATTTAGATTCAATAATATCCTTTAAAATCCGACGGATCATTTTTTCGTAATTATTACCAAAAATAAGGAATTAAACAGTAAATCCCGAAAAGTTGCCAATTTTACGTATTTCATTCCTAAAAAGTTGCCAAATTTGAGGAATCCATTCCAAAAAGGAAGAAATAAACGTTGATAATTAAACAGCACAACGTCTTTACAATAGGCTGCATTTTTTTATTTTGCGCGTACCTGTTAGAACAGATGGGTGTGCTACAAATATTTTATATAATTCCTTTATTCCCATTGAATTTTTCAAAAAAAAATAAGCAACTACTTCGAAATGGTAATCATGTAACTATCAAACCTATCCATGTAACAATCTCTCTAGGTTGTAGCGGTAGGTTTGTATATCATTTAACAACTAGTCTATATGCTTCATTCTTTACTATCAAAATTAACATTATGAAAAAATTTATTACCCTTATTGACATAAAAATCAATCAGATGAGTAAAGGCCTTGCTTTTACGAAATACACCCAATGGATAATGGCAATTATGCTATTGTTCGCTGCAATTTCCTGTAAAAAAGTAACCGAAGTGCAAGGCATTGTTGGTCTTTGCCCTGTTGTTACTTCCGATCCAATGGCAAATGCAGTGGATGTTCCTTTAAGTAAAATAGTAGCAATCACTTTTAATACCGACATGAATCCGGTAACTATCAATGGAACAACTTTCTCCATTAAAAATGGTTCGCAAATTATTTCCGGAACCGTTGCACCCACTGCCAATGCAGCTGTTTTTACTTTTACGCCGGATGCAGCATTATCGCCATTTGTGAAATACACTGGAACTGTTACCAATCAGGTAACCGATAAATTTCGCACTGCAATGGTGAGTGATTATGTTTGGTCTTTCACCACAATTCCACAAATTAAATTAACTGCAAATCCAATCGCAGGAGGAACTGTAACTGGTGCAGGTGTTTTTGCACAAGGTTCCAATGTAACAGTAGTAGCAGCTCCTAGAGCTGGTTATACATTTACCAATTGGACCGACAGTGGAAGCACCACAGTAGTATCAACCAGCCCGAGTTATCAATATGCGATGTCGGGTAACAGAACGTTGATTGCCAATTTCGCTTTAATACCTCCCGCACAATTTGCTGTAGTAACTTCTTCTCTTCCAGCAATAGGAGGAGCCACTTTTGGATCTGGTTCTTATGTTACAGGAACAGTTGTTACCGTAATTGAATCACCTAACCCAGGATATACTTTTTTAAATTGGACAGAAGGAACAACCATTGTTTCTACGAGTCCTAGTTTTCAATTTACCATAACTTCCAATAGAACATTGGTGGCTAATTTTACATTAGTACCTCCATTATTGTATGCTGTTATTTTATCTGCTAATCCATCTATTGGTGGAACTACTACTGGAGCAGGAGCATATACTTCTGGATCTTCTGTAACCATCAGTGCTTTAGCCAATACAGGTTACACATTTGTAAACTGGACTGAAGGAGCTGCTGTTGTTTCTACCAGTGCAGCATTTACTTTTCCTGTTACTAGCAATAGAACATTTGTTGCCAATTTTGCGATCAACACATTTACGCTGGGTGTTACAGCCATTCCAGTTGCAGGAGGAAGTGTAACAAAAACCCCAGACCAACCTCGATACGATTATGGATCTTTGGTGCAATTAAATGCAACTCCCAATGCGGGCTACACATTTACCAATTACACCGAAGGAACAACGGTCCTTTCTACCAATCCAAGTTTTCAGGTAAGCATGACCAGCAATAGAAATATTGT
>JANOQC010000146.1:0-2936 GCA_031422175.1 Sphingobacteriia bacterium
CCACATTTACCCCCCCCCCCATCAGTATAGACTGATTATCAATATTTTATGTTTATTTATGCTATTTTTAGCAGGATGTAAAAAAGAAGAAGTTGTAATTCCGGAAACAAAAATTGAACAACTTAGGAATCAGGTTAGTAATTGGTATAATTCAGTAAAGAATGGGGGCACAATTAATCCAGGTTCGATAACTCAAGAAATAAAAAGCAATAGTTTAAGTCAACAATCAATTAATGAATATGCCTTTTTACAAGTTGATAGTTTAAATTTTAATAGGGCTTATATAAATTTTGATTCTTCAAAATTTACAGGGTTAAGTGTTCCAATAAAAACGAATATAAATACAGGGGAATATATTCAGTTGTCTACTTTAAGTTATGGCAATAAAACCAAAGGTTATTTTGTTAGATCAATACCTGATGCCAATTGGTATAAGGTTTTAGGCATAAAATCGGATTTTACTAAAATGAGTGGAAGAATATTCGTGTACAATATAAAAGGCAAACTAATTAGTAATGCTATATTAGTTGATGGTGTAGTAAGCAATAACTCATCCACGAATCAAAGTAAAACAAATGTGAATCAATTAGGAGCAATAAAATCAAATAGTTGGGGATACGATGAGAATGGCTTATTTAGTGTAACTGTTTATGGTTATAGAAGACATACTTCTTGGAGTGACTTGATTGCCTTGGCTATTTTTGATTCCGGAAACGATCTAGGAATTCCACTAGGCGGAGATTATACACCATTTGTTCCTTTTGATCCTATTTATGGGGCTCCTAGTGGAGGAGGTGTTATAAGTCCAATAATGCCTTCAGCTCTTGAATCAGCATTATTTCATAAATTTCCATTGAATAGCAATTATCAATCACTTTATCCAAAATTTTATTCCTTGGTTAAAAATTTATACAACACAGCGTTTAAAGACAGAAAAATCTTGGATGGATTAAAATCTTATGGTCATTTTACTTCTGATGAATTACTCTATGAAATTCTCCAATTTGGTAAAGGTGCTGAAATTGAAATTAAAGATATTAATACTGATTATATTGGACCTTTTAGATTTGCAACTCATGATCCAGTAACACATAAAGTTTTTTTTGAAATTAGTAAAATTCGAGAATTTGAATTAGGTGATACAGATAATGCCCGAGGGTTTAGTTTATTTTTATTTGTTACTTTGATGCATGAATCAGTTCATTATGGTAATGCTATAAATGGATTTATTGAAAAAGTAAAAGAGGATTGGGGCTGGGGCTGGGAAACATACGTTTACGGACGACATATCGGTTCTCCAAGTGAGGCATGGGATTATATTTTAAGGAAGAATTAAAAAATAAAACATGAGGCTTCTTATTGTATTATTCACTTTAGTATTAGTTAATTCTTGCACAGTTGTAAAAGAAAATGATAAGTATGGTATTCAATTTTTCATAAAATCAGTTTACAATGAATCAGGTGTTGTAAAATCAGGAAGCCTTCTTTATGAACCTTTTCAAGTTCGGAACAATAAGCTGCCATCATTAATTATTTTAAAATTAATTGACTCTTTTTATTCTCCTCAGAATCCATCTGAGATAAAACATGATCTTCCGAAAGGATTAATATCAGTTGATGTGAAAGAATTAAAAGTAGACTTGGCCAAATTAGAAACTGAAAAAATAATTATCCTTGATTCGATAAATTTTAAAAAAGATAGCAATATAAATTATTTAGGATATTTAACTATTTTGCAAATTTTCGCAGATAAAAAAAGGACAAAAGTTTATATTTATTATTTAATTACCAATCAAGATAATGAAGGACATTCTAGAGTGTTGTCTGAGATTAATTTAATAAATGGCAAATGGCAAGAGGTTAAAGCAGAATTAATTGACAGATATTAGTTGTTATGAATAACTAGTCCATAGGAATATATATTAAGAGCTTACACTATTACTCAACAATGAATGCTAAAAATAAATGTACAGAATCTATATTGCTGTAAATCATTTAAAAAATGGAAAATAGAAAGAAATTAAATTGACTATTTCGGAGCAGAATTAATTTTTTATAGTATTAATCAAATAATTTTTTTGATTAATGAATTACTGATAATAATATCAATTTAAAATTACCTTTTTAAATAATATATAGGTTCTTTATAAAGAATGATTGATAAGTTCCTCAACACTTCTCAAAATAATATCACAAAGCTCCTTCAACTGCTCCATATCAATTGTCAATGGAGGTGCAATTCTCAAACGATCAGGTGCAAATAGGAACCAATCGGTAACCAATCCATTTTTTACACAACGATGTATGATTGATTGTGCTATTTCAGGTGTACTAAATTGAAGCGACATCCATAAACCAAAACAATTGGTATCAATAATTGCGGGGTGTTTTAAATAGCTCAATAAAAATGCTTGCTTCTCTTTAATAGATGCCAATAGATTTTCATCCATCAACACTTCCAATGCTGCTTTACCCGCTGCACAGGAAACCGGATGTCCGCCAAATGTGGTAATATGTCCTAGTACAGGATCGTGCGTGAGCGCACTCATCATTTTTGTACTCGAAATAAATGCACCCAATGGCATTCCACCACCTAGTGCTTTTCCTAGTAAAAGAATATCAGGCACAATACCAAATTGTTCAAAGGCCCAGAGGGTGCCTGTTCTTCCAAAGCCTGCTTGTATTTCATCTAGAATCAATAGAACACAATATTCATCACATTTTTTTCTAACTGCTTGTAGCCATTCTTTTGTAGGGGCAGTAATGCCGCTTTCTGCCTGCACTGTTTCCAAAATAACACAAGCTGTGTTTTTATCAATTATATCTAATAATGTTTCGCTTCCATAATCAACATGATGAATATCAGGCAATAATGGCCTGAAAGCATTTCTCCAATATTCATCGCCCATCAAACTCAAAGCACCCTGCGTACTTCC
>JANOQC010000147.1:0-21415 GCA_031422175.1 Sphingobacteriia bacterium
CAAAGAATTAGACAGTTTCTTTTAATTGTAATCTTGAATTTATTCTGTTTTAATTTAAATGCTCAATCTATCAATAACATGCACGATTCCATTTGTACCTAATATATCAGATCTTGATATTAAAATAGCCGACGTGTTAGATGCACCTCTAACTCTTGTACCAACTTCACTGGTTCTTAAAAATGATGCAGGCCCGGCAGCAGTTGCTACAGTTGTTTCATCAGCAGCTAAATCATTGGTAAATAAACGAACTGAATTAAAATAATGATACCTGAATTGATTTAATAATGTAGCTACGGGAGTAGCTGCAATACCAGCAGAAGTATAACCTGCAGCAATCATTGCGGTATTTGTTGGAGCCATTACAGTAAAAGTAGATGCACCAGATAATGTAGTTAATAAACCTGCTCTAGTTATAGCTTCAATAAATAAAGAATGTTGTCCTGTTGAATTGATGATTGAAATGATATTTCCATTTAATACAGGCGGAATTAAAAAACGATCGGATACGTGTAATATGCCATTTGCAATTTGATTATCGGCAGAAGAAATTTTTCCTCCATTTACATAATAAAAATTATTAAATGTACCATTGTATACAACATTACCATTTTGTGTAGATCTTGTAATACTAGACAATGCAAGCATATCAGCTCCAGTATATCTTGTATTTACTAAGTGATAAGTTAAAAAATAACTTGCTCTACCAGGAGTCATTCGATTCAATGAATCCATTGTAATTCCAGCCTGTGCAAATGCAGCATTAGTTGGTGCGAACCATGTAAATGGACCTGGGCCTTTTTTAAAGTCTACTAAGTTTGCTTTATCTACCGCAAGCCCAAACATGGAAAGAGTAGCGTTCGCTTTTACAAATTCATCTAAAGTTGGGTTAGTTACAATGGCTTCATCTTTTTTACAAGATGTAAAAAGAAAAGTGAAACATATAAATACAGTACTATAATGGATAATTTTTTTCATAAAAGTTTATTGATTAGTTACAGTATTCGTAATAAGACTAGGAGTAAATGGAGCAATTAATCCATTTGCAAACCCATTAGTGTATAAGGTGATGCTCCTTCTGCTGCCTGTTGCTAAAGTTTGTGGAGGTATAACTTGTCCTGCAACTACAACCCCTGTATTGGATACTACTCTTAATCGGATAAAAGGTCTTGTTGAAAATGTTCTTACAGCAATAAAACCAGATGATCCTTTATATGCAACATTTCTCGCGATTGTATCTCTAACTACATCGGTGGAAGTTGCAGAGTCAATTCTGATCAAATTATGAACTGATCCAACAGTGGCATTTATTAATCTAACCGATAAAAAACTATCTTTTTGCGCTATAAATTGATCCTCAATTGAAAAAGCAGTTCTATTTGTTCCTGTATCGCTTAATGTCAAGGAATAATATTTACCTGCAGCTAAAGTCAATACATTAGAGAAAAGTACTACAGAATCATTTTGAGTCCCTACATTAGGTAAAGATAATTTGATCGTAGCTCCAGGACCTACTGAAGCATAATCAGGGAAAGTAAAAGTGGCTGGAAAAACGCCACCATTTCCTCCAGTAGTAGCTCCATTTAATTTAATATCATTTGATTTTATCATGACATTGGGCGTATTTGGAGATAATAATACAAATCTCACAAAAGCCTTATCGGTAGGAAGACTATATTCAGTTAATCTTAATCCTGCTTTTTCACAAGCAAAAAATGATATACTAATTAAGGTTAACAATAATAAAGGGATATATTTTTTCATAACTTTTTTAATTATAAATATTAAGGTTGACTAAACCACATTTCGTATGTATGGTAATCAATGTTCAATCCGCCAATTTTTCTTAATTCATCCACATTCCAGTCAAATTCAGAGAAATTAGTTGGTGCAAAACGATAAGCTGGTTTCGGACCTTGATTATTATTTGAATAAAATGGAATAGAGAATGTATTATATACTTGAAGCCCAGTTGCTACATCCAAATCGAAATAATGATACCTTCTTAAATCAGTCCAGGCTTCAGTAAAGTTCCAACCAAAATCTCCAATATATTTTTGTTGCATGATATCTGAAATGGTTAATGTTGCTGTTGATTTTTTATACGCATTTGTAGCAAAATAATCGGCTCTTTGGCTAGCATTGATTGCACTTACACCATTTGCTGTTGCTGAATAAAAATTTACAAAGTCCATGTGAGCAGCTATGCCAGCTTGATATGCTGCTAAAGCTAATCCTCTATTTCCTGACCTAAATGCTGCTTCCGCTTTTATAAACTGAAGTTCATGATAAGTCATTACAGGGTATGGTGCACTATTTTGAAATACATATTTTCCTGATTTTGCTCCGAAATTAGATGCTCCAGTATTGGTTACAGTACTATCACCCCATAATAAACTAACTCTTCTTCTAAATGCAGGTGTACCAACAGTTAAACCAGTTCCTGAAGCCTCTGGATCGCCTACCCCACTTGACTGTAATAAGCAAAATCTGTATCCTCCGTTTGCATTAGGCATTGTTGATGTAATAGTAGATGTATCGAAGCTGGTAACCAACATTTTGCTTAATCTTGGATCTCTATTTAAAAAAGTTGAAGAACCGTTTAAAATTGTACCATCTAACAATTGTGTAATGTATCTTGACGCTCTTCTTGCACCAAAATTATCTCTTGCAGGACCTGCTGGATTGGTATCATCATTTCTAGATGCGCTAAAAGGTACTAAAAAATTATCTCCAGCATTGTTAAATGCTAAATCAACAAATTTGATAACAGAATCTGCTTTATAAGTGCTTTTATTTGTTGATCGATTATATAATCTTGCTAAAATTCCATAAGTAAACCTAACCCATTTTGCTCTATCACCACGATATACTAAATCTCCTCTACTCAATAAATTTTGAGCAACTTTGCCATCAGTTCTGTTTAAATAAACAAGTGCTAGTCTGCACAATGAATCAATACCTTTATAGATCACTTCTTGTTTATCATATCTATATTTTGCACTTACTGTATTTTGAGATACTTGCCATGCATCATAAAATGGTGCTTCACCAAAATAATCAGTGGTTTGCTGAAATCCCCATGCACGCAAAGCATAAGCAACTCCAATATAATCCCAGTTTTGATCTTTCATTCCTTTATCAAAAATTACATTTAAAGAAGCACCTTGTTGCGCATAGAATGTTCTCCACATAGTTGCAGCAGATCCACCACCACCATTTCCACCATGAAAGTCAAATCCATCATTAACAGTTGAAGTATAGTTCTGTAAATAAGTTCCTGAGAATCTTCCATCTAAAAAAGAAGCAGCTGGAATTAAAGAATATACCGGAGGTAATAATGCCGATAAGTCAGGTTGCTGTGGACTGGCAGGATCTGAATTGACATCAAAATATTTCTTACAACTTACCATAGTTAAAATGCTGGCAAGTAATAAAAAAGAATAAATTATTTTTTTCATCTTATAAATTATTTATCGTTTAGAATTGAATATTAATACCAAAATTATAGCCTGTTGGTGTTGCCAAATTACCAATATCCATACCAATTCCACCTACTCCACCTCTTGTAGATACGTTATTTCCATTAGTAGCAGGATCAGCTCCGGTATAATTTGTAATCATAAATGCATCTGTAACTGTAAAGAAAACACTTGCATTTTTCAACACTCTTTGTCGCTTTAATAAAGAAGCTGGAATTTTATAAGTTAAAGTCAAATCACGCATTCTAATCCAGTTGATATCTCTTTCTATAAAATCTTCTTCAATACTACCAGATTGGTAATAATCGCTTCTAAACAATGGATTAATTGCGATGGTATTTGGTGTTGGATTTGCAGTGTTTTGTAATCCATCAGCTAAAACACCTTTGATCACTCTTGGTGTTTCTCTATCTAAAGTTCTGGTGCTCATTCCTCTTGTATATAAGAGATGTTCTGTTCCATTAAAAATATCACCACCCTTTCTAATATCAAGTAAAAAACTTAAAGACCAATTCTTATAGGTAAAAGAATTTAATAATCCCATGGTAAAATCAGGTTGTCTATCACCAATCAGCGTATAAGCGCCGGTTGCAATACCAGAACCTGTAATTCTCAAAGGAAGGCCACTTGTAGGTGAAATCAATAAATCTCCATTGCTATTTCTATCGAATCTGTTACCAGCCAATTGATAGATATTTCCACCTTCTTGAGAAATATTTCTAACTGTACCATAACCCCATGTATCTGAGTTATAAAACTGTGGTAAACCAGCAGGCATACGTAAAATCTTATTTCTATTACGTGCGAAATTGAAAGTGGTATTCCAATTGAAGTTTTTAGACTTTACAGGAGTAGCTGTAATTTGTAACGTAAACCCACGATTGGTAACATCTCCACCATTGATCCATTGCAATATAGCTCCAGATGCATATGATAATCTTGGAGAAATTAATTGATCTGTTACTTTTTGATCATAATAAGCAAAATCGATTCCTATTTTACCTTTAAGTAGTTTAATCTCCGCTCCTATCTCTAAATTTTGTGCAAATTCAGGTCTTAAATCTGGATTTCCTTGAGTAAAATTTGGCTGAAAACCTCCACCATTGGTATTTGATTGCACAAATCTTCTTGCTTTTACATAAGGTGTACTTGGATCTCTACCTGATGTAGCATAACTCAATCTGAGTTTAGCATAACTGATCGCTTTTGGCAAACTAAATAAATCGGAAAGTATCAAATTTGTTCCTGTACTATAATAAAAATAAAAAGCATCAGAAGTATTATAATCTAATGGATCAATCAATCTACTACTACCATCCATTCTACCAGATAACGTAAAAGTCCAAAAATTCTTAAACGTACCTGTATAATTTAAGAAAGCACCCATTCTGTTAAAATTAGTGTTTGTGGTAGTTGTAGCTACTGTTAATGGATCTGTATTATTTAAACTAATAAAAGTTGGATCAAACAAACGTTCACCCCTTGTACCGTTTACTTCTTCTTTCCTAGAATCAAAAGTAAATGCAGCAATCAATGTGTTATTTACATTGCCAAATTTCTTTTTAAAAGTGGCTCTATAAGTACCATTTACCAATCTTTGTTGTTGCCTCCATTCTGTAATATTGCCATTAGTTAATCTTCCTGAATTTCCTTGTGGGTGAGCAAACAAAACCCCTTTTCCTGAATAATAATCAATACCCATGATTGCTGTAAGATTGATCCATTTTGCAGGATCATAACTTAATTGAAAATTACCGTTTAAACGGTCATTGATATCATAATTCTTATTATTGTAAACATCAAAAAATGGATTATCATCTTCTACTAGAGAACCATCGTTTCTAATTGTTCTTCTAGTTCCATCTGGGTTTAAATAAACGCGAATATCATCATCTAAAGGCCAAGTTAATAAACTAACTAAAAATCCGCCACTACCTTTTAGTGCTTTATCGGTTCTAGAATTAGTATATGCCATACTAGTGGTAACGTTAAATTTAGAGCTCAACTTAAAAGTAGTGTTCAATCTAAAATTATATCGCTTAAACCCTGTAGTAGGCACAGCACCTTCATTGTTGAAAATACCTGCTGTAAATCGGTAAGTTGCAATATCTGTTCCACCGTCTATAGATAAATTATGAATTTGTGTTCTTCCTGTTTGGAAAAAATTTCTGATATTATCATAAATTGGCGTTCCAGTAGGTATTTTTTGTCCAAAAAAGTTTCTGACAATTGGAGAAGTAACTCCAGCATTTCCTTGATCAAATATTGATTGCATTTGTGGCAATCTATTCACTACATCAAATCTAAAAGAATTATTATAGGAAACTGTTGATTTTCCTTTTGTGCCTTTTTTAGTGGTAATGATAATGGCACCATTGGTACCATCGGAACCATATAAAGCTGTTGCTTCTGGCCCTTGAAGTACTGTTACATTATCAATATCTTCAGGATTGATATCCATTCCTCTATTTCCGAAGTCGTTATTTCTATTGGCATTACCACCTGGCAATCTATCTTGGCTCTCCATTGAACTGTTATCAATGATCAATCCATCTACCACAAAAATGGGTTGATTGGTTCCATCAATTGAAGTAGGACCTCTTAAAATGATGCTCGAAGATGCACCTGGCATTCCAGAAGTTGATGTGATCATTGCACCTGGGATTCTACCTGCAAGCGAATTAATGAAGTTATCTCTTTTAGTAGAAGCAATTTCATCTCCACTTACAGAAATAGCTTGATAAGTAAGATCCCGCTTATTTTTCTTAATTCCGTAC
This sequence comes from Sphingobacteriia bacterium, assembly GCA_031422175.1. Taxonomy (GTDB): domain Bacteria; phylum Bacteroidota; class Bacteroidia; order Chitinophagales; family Chitinophagaceae; genus Sediminibacterium. The sequence continues at coordinate 6,260 of JANOQC010000147.1, forward strand.
GCAGTAACTACTACACCTCCAAGTTCAGATTCACTACTACTTAATCTGATACTGACAGTTTTACTATCAGAGACTTCTATCTCCTTATTAGCATAACCAGAATAAGAAAAAGAAATTCGGTTACCTTTCTCAGCTACAATAGAAAAATAACCTGCTTGATTGGTTTGGGTTCTTTTATTGGTGGTTTTATTGGTTACCGTTACTCCAATTAAAGGTGAAGCATCTTCATCTGCTAATACTGTTCCACTAATTGTTTTTTCTTGCCCAAAAATGGGTGTAATAAAAAACAGCAATGAAGCAAGGCAAACAAGGCTTAATTGGTAAGCAAGTTTTCTCATAAGTAGTTTTTTTAGATAGTATTCAAAAACCGCAAAAAGCAGCAGAATTAGAAAATTGTGTAAAATCTTGAACAAATAAACCAATAAATAACTAAATGTTAAAATTTATTTATTAACCGCAGAATATTGCAAAAAAGTGCAACAGTTATTGTGTTTTAAACACACACTAGATTAAAGTTATGTCTTTAGAACTGAAGGAAGATAATTTTTCATCTTCAGGAGTTAATTCCGTAATTAAAACATCTATTTTATCCAAACTACATACTTGCAAATGCTGTACAGTATTTAATTTTTCAGAGATAGCCAAAGAAACTACCTTATGAGAACAAGCAATCATGGCTTTTTTAACTTCAATAATTTCCCATTCTAAATCGGTAATACCATAGTTTGGATCAATACTATTTGTACCTAATAAACATAAATCAGCCCGAATTTGTGATAAACGTTGTACAACTTCTGCTCCAACTGCCATTTGAGCGCTTTTCAATAATTTATTGCCTAAAAATATTACTTCTACATTTGGATGATCCAGCAATTCTAATGCTATGGGCACATTGGCTGTTACAAAAGTGGCATTTAATTGACGGGGTAATAGTTTAACCAATTCGCGCATGGTTGTACCACCAGAAATTACTACTAGCATTCCATCTTTTATTAGTTGAATGGCTTTTTGAGCAATGATCTGTTTAGCGGAAAGATTGTATACATTTTTAGATTCTATTGTAAAATGAAAGGAATTGGCCAATGCTCCTCCATGTACTTTAATCAACTTACCTTCCTCTGCTAGTTCTTGCAAATCCCTTCGAATTGTGTCTTCGGAAACATCCAATTGGGTGCCTAAATCAGAAGATAATACTTTATTATGGATATTGATTTGTTGAATAATATAGCCTTGTCTTTCTTTTTTTAGCATCCTTAAAAGTAAATAGTTTGTTTAAAAATGTGCAAATAATTTATTTTTTGACCCAATGGTTGCTTAAATCTTAATTTAGCAGCCCAGCATTAGCGCATGATTACACCCAATACCATACAACAGATTACCAATAGAATCGATATTATTGATGTGGTGGGTGAATTTGTGAAACTCAAAAAAAGAGGTACCAACTATTTGGGACTTTGCCCATTTCATGGAGAAAAATCTCCCTCTTTCACCGTTTCACCGGCCAAAGAAATCTATAAATGTTTTGGTTGTGGCAAAAGCGGCAATACCATTACCTTTTTAATGGAACATGAAAAATACTCTTACGTTGAAGCATTAAAATGGTTGGCCGAGCGATACAATATTGAAGTTGAAGAAACACAAAAAACAGCCGAGCAGGTTCAACAAATTCAAATTGCTGATAGTTTACATGCTATTAATCATTTCGCGCAACAATTTTTTACCGATCAATTATTTGAAACAGAAGAAGGAACCAATATTGCCCTATCCTATTTAAAAGAACGAGGCTTTAGAGAAGAAGTAATTCGAAAGTTTCAAATAGGTTATAATCCCGAACAGAGAGACAGTTTAACTAAAGCATTATTACAAAATCAATTCAACCCAGATCTATTACCCAAAACAGGTTTGGTAGCCAATCGCAATGATGAATTAGTAGATAATTATAGATCAAGAATTATTTTTCCAATTCACAACAACAGCGGAAAAGTAATTGGATTTGGAGCGAGGGTAATTGGCAAATCTGATCGTGGGCCAAAATACATTAACACACCAGAGAACGAAGTTTATAGTAAGAGTAAAATTTTGTATGGCTCTTATTTTGCAAGAATGGCCATTGATAAAGTCGATGAATGTTTGTTGGTAGAAGGTTATACCGACGTTGTGAGTTTGCATCAAGCAGGAATAGAAAATGTTGTGGCTAGTGGTGGCACTTCTTTAACCGTTGATCAACTTCGATTAGTAAAAAAGTACACCAATAACTTAACCATTATTTATGATGGAGATAGTGCAGGTATTAAAGCTGCTTTACGGGGCTTAGATTTAGCTATTGAAGAAAGCCTTAATGTAAGGCTAGTATTGATTCCCGACAAAGAAGATCCAGATAGTTATGTTAATAAAGTAGGTGCAACTGCATTCAATCAATTCATTGCAGCATCAAAAAAAGATTTTATTCTTTTTCAGTTAGAAGTATTATTAGATGAAGCTGGAAATGATGTTAATAAAAAAAGTGGAATCGTTAATCAGATTGCTGAAACACTTAGTAAAATAAATAAGGCCGAGGATTTTACCAAGCAACAAGATTATATCAAGCAATGTTCATCTATTTTAAAAATTGATGAAACAGGATTCACCAATTTAGTCAATAAATACAAACGCGATAAAATTGCAAAAGATGAAAAAAAGCTCCCATTCGATGAAGCCAATTTTCTTCAACAAGATGCACAACTAGGATCAGTACAAAACAATCCTGAATGGGATGACACTGCTACCCTATTGCAACAAGATGAGCAATATGAAAAAAATATTCTACGGGTTTTATTAGATCATGGATTAAAACCTTTTGATGACACTTCTTCTATTGCTGCTTATATATTCAAGGAGATAGAGCAGTTTCAATTTGAAAATAGTCAATTGGAACAATTAATGGATGTTTACAAAGACTGGTATAATAAGGGATTAGAACCAACTGCAAAAACCATGTTGTATCATGAAGATGATTTTATTAGAAATACAATCACGAATATTACGATGTTTCCATTCGAGTTAAGTCTTAGATGGGATGAAATTATGGAAGGAATGAAAATTTTGAATAGAGATACATCTGTGAACGATGCCATCATGAGTATGAATTATTTCAAATTGCGCAAACTCAAAAAAATGTTCGACGACAATCAACGCGATATGGAGCATGCTAATTACGAAGAGCAAATCAAACTGATCCAATTACACAAACAGCTCAAAGAATTTGAAAGAGATATTACCAAACAATTGGGTACAGTGATCATTCGATAAAATTAATTCGTTGAATTATCCTTAAATAAAAAAGGCTCCAGTTTTCACTGAAGCCCGTATACTTTTAACATTCAAACTTTATTTTACTTCTTCAAACTGTGCATCTTCAACAGTATCGTTGTTGGCTTGTGAAGCCGACTCCTGTTGTTGACCAGCTTGTTCAGCTCCCGGTTGAGCACCAGTTTCTTGTTGCGCTTTATAAATGTCTTCACTAGCAGCAGTCCAAGCAGTATTCATCTCGGTCATTGCAGCATCAATTGCAGGGATGTCCTGGTTTTTATGTGCTTCTTTTAACTTAGTCAATGCAGTTTCAATAGCACCTTTTTTATCGGCAGGAATTTTTTCTCCAAATTCTTTGAATTGCTTCTCAGTTTGGAAAATTAAACTATCGGCCTGATTGATTTTCTCCACTCTTTCTCTTGCTTCTTTATCGGTTGCTTCGTTGGCTTTTGCTTCAGCTTTCATTTTCTCTACTTCTTCTTTGCTTAATCCACTACCCGCTTCGATACGAATTTTTTGTTCTTTACCAGTGCCTTTGTCTTTTGCACTTACATGTAACATACCGTTGGCATCAATATCAAAAGTAACTTCAATTTGAGGCACCCCTCTTGGAGATGGAGGAATTCCATCTAAGTTAAACATACCCAAACTTTTATTCTGTGTAGCCATCGGACGCTCACCTTGTAATACATGGATTTGTACACCTGGTTGATTATCACTAGCAGTGGAATATACTTCTGTTTTTTTGGTAGGTATAGTTGTATTTGAGGCAATCATAGTTGTCATTACACCACCCATTGTTTCAATACCAAGACTTAAAGGCGTAACGTCTAATAACAATACATCTTTAATTTCTCCAGATAAAACTGCACCTTGAATAGCTGCACCAACTGCAACCACCTCATCAGGGTTAACCCCTTTATTTGGTTTTTTACCAAAGAACTTTTCTACTATTTCTTGTACTTTAGGAATACGAGTTGAACCTCCTACTAAAATGATTTCATCAATTTCAGTAATAGAGTAACCCGCATCTTTTAAAGCAGCTTCACAAGGCTTTAAACAACGAGCAAATAAATTATCCGCTAATTGTTCAAATTTAGCACGAGTAAGTTTTACTACTAAATGTTTTGGCACTCCATCAACAGCTGTTACATATGGTAGATTGATTTCTGTTTCTGCAGAAGAACTCAATTCAACTTTTGCTTTTTCAGCAGCTTCTTTTAAACGCTGTAAAGCCATTGGATCTTTACGTAAATCAATTGCTTCTTGAGTTTTGAATTCTTCAGCCAACCAATCCATGATTACTTTATCAAAATCATCTCCACCCAAATGCGTATCTCCATTGGTAGATTTTACTTCGAAAACTCCATCTCCTAATTCAAGGATAGAAATATCAAAAGTACCACCACCTAAATCGAATACAGCTATTTTTTGATCAGCATGTTTTTTATCTAATCCGTATGCCAAAGCCGCAGCTGTTGGCTCGTTTACAATTCTTCTTACTGTTAAGCCTGCAATTTCACCAGCTTCTTTGGTTGCCTGACGCTGTGCATCATTAAAGTATGCAGGAACAGTTATAACTGCTTCAGTAACTTCTTGACCCAAATAATCTTCAGCTGTTTTCTTCATTTTCTGCAAAATCATTGCAGACAATTCTTGTGGAGTATATAATCGATCATCGATAGCAACTCTTACAGTATTATTGTCGCCTTTGGCTACTTTATAACTCCAATGGCTGATTTCTTCAGTTACTTCGTCAAACTGACGACCCATAAAACGTTTTACGCTTGTAATGGTATTTTGAGGATTAGTAATCGCCTGACGTTTAGCAGGATCACCCACTTTACGCTCGCCATTCTTTAAGAAAGCCACAACAGATGGAGTGGTTCTTCTACCTTCATCGTTAGCTATTACCACCGGCTCGTTTCCTTCCATTACGGATACACAACTATTGGTTGTTCCGAGGTCAATTCCAATTATCTTTCCCATATTTTTATATTTTTCTATCCAATTCTTGGCAATGATTATGCCATCCATTAATTCAATGAAATATTGTCATAAATAGGCTATTTTGTGCTTTTTTTAAGTCATTTTGTAGGGAAAATACTACTTTAGAGGCTAAATCTTGGCCATTTTATCAATGAATAGGAATCGGATTTACATTATAATACACCTCATTTTTCAATTGTCTTTGCCATTTTGGGTAGAAGCTCAGTCCACAATTAAGGGGAAAATCATCAATTCATTCACTAAAGAAACAGTTCCATTTGCCAGTATTCAATGGAAAAAAGCTGGATTTGGGGTTAATTCAGATAGCGCAGGTAATTTTATTTTAAAAACATCTTCTTTTAAAGCTGACAGTTTATTAATAAACTATGTTGGCCATTTTTCTAATTTAATTCCATTCAGTAAGGTAAATGATACTGGAAATATTATACTTTTTTTAGGAAGTACCAAATTGTCAGGCGACGTTCAAGTGAAATCAAAATTTAACAAGGGTCTCAGATGGTGGAAAAATATAGTTTCTCATAAAATTCAAAATAATCCACAACAGTACCCTTTATATTCTTTCAATTTATACAATAAGTTAGAGATTGATTTGAACAATATCAACAAAGACAAATTTAATAATATCAAGTTATTGAAACCCTTTGGATTTATACTAGATAACATAGATAGTGTTTCAGAAGACAAACCCTTTTTACCTGTTTTTTTAACGGAAACTTTATCCAATAATTTTTATAGTAATAATCCAGAATCGAGTCGAGAAGAAATTTATGCGCAACAAACACATGGTATAAAGAATGAATCTTTTTTGCAATTTATAAATGGGATCAACCAAAAAATCAATGTTTACAATAATGAGTTGAACTTATTTGGGAAGGAGTTTATCAGCCCTTTGAGTGATGTGGCAGATCGTTTTTATAATTTCAGGGGAGCTGATACCTTTCAAATTGGCAACCAAAAATATTTTCATTTAATCTTTTCTCCAAAGTCTGCTGGCGAAAATACATTTAGCGGGGATTGTTGGATACATAGTACTACATGGGCAATTCAAAGAATTAGTTTGAATATTGCTGAAGCCGCAAACATTAATTTTGTAAAGCGTCTTTCTATTTCACAAGAATTTAAATTGATTGACACCAGCAAATGGGTATTTGCTAAAGATATATTTGTTGCAGAAATTTCTCCACTGAAAAAGGATAAATTTTCTTTTATTGGTAGAAAAACCAAGATCTATTCAAATATCAATTTCAATATTGAAAGAGTAACACAAAAATTACAAGAGAATAAAAATAAAAATGAATCTATTGTTTTGAGTAATGCTTCAATAAATGATCGTGAATATTGGAATCAAAATAGAACCCAACAGTTAAGTATCAACGAACAAAAGATATTGGTTTTGATAGATACGCTTAAATCGGTTGCTGTATTTAAAAAATATGCCCAAAGAATTGAATTTATTTTTAATGGGCATAAAAAATTGGGCAAATTTGAAATTGGACCATGGTTCAAATGGATAAGTGGAAACCCAATAGAACGCGTAAGACTTAGGTTTGACTTAGGAACTACTGATCTCTTTAGTAAAAATCTCCGATTACATGGATACCTGGCATATGGTTTTTTAGATAACCGATTTAAAGGTAAGTTCGATTTTAATTACTTATTTCCGAATTCTAATGGATGGAGTATTTATGGATCATATATTAATGATTTAGACAATGGAAAAATTAAATACAATGACGAAGATGTAACCACTGATAATTTATTTAGTCAGCTAATTCGACGACCAAATATTGCTCAAAAATATTTAGGAATTGAAGAATATAAGATAGGATTCGGTAAAGAATGGCCTTCTAGATTTTCTGTAAAAGGCTTTATCAGTAATATAGATTATCGAACATACGACCCATTACCAAACAACCGATTTCTCTCTGAAAACCCTATTATTAATACGGAATTGGTAATGAAGTTTCGTTATGCCCCTGGAGAAAGAATTATTCATTCTCATAGGAAAGATTTTAAGGTTAAATCCAATCAACCCATTTACGAAATCAGATTTGGCCAATCAGTAAGTGGATTTTTGCATGGCAAATACAATTTTAGTAAGATAAATGCAAGTATCAGACAACAAATTCGTATCCCTAGATTTGGTCAAATTAATTATAATATATACGGAGGTAAAATATGGTCTAAAACTGCACTTCCTTTTATGTTATTAGAATTACATCCTGGAAACGAAATTTATTATTTCAATAAAGAGAGTTTCAATTTAATGAACCGATTTGAATATTTTAGTGACCGATTTGCAGGTATTAGTATCGAACATAATATTGAAAAGAAATTATTGAATTTGTTGCCATTTATGCGAAAATCGCCCATACGTCAATTTTGGAATTTCAAAACTGTATGGGGGAATTTAGATTTGAATAGTCGATTATTAAATAGAACTGATTTCGGTGATTACCGGTTAAGAACAATTCGTGGAGATTTTTACACCGAAATTGGTACCGGATTAGACAATATTGCTCGTTTCTTTAGAGTGGATTTTGTTTGGAGAATAAACCCATATTATGCAAGAACAAATCCGATCTTAATAAGGCAAAATATTAGTGATTTTGGAATTTTCGGAAGTTTCCATTTGCAGTTTTAAGGATTTATTTTGCAGGCTTGAACGTAAAGTTCTTTTGAGAAAAATAACTGAATGCTACTACAAAAAAAGTAGTGACAATTTTTGAGGGTGTAGGAAACCAACCAAAAACATCTACAAATATTTTTAAGAATATATAATTTAAAACCAAGCAACTTAAAACTACCATAAAATATTTACCCAATTGCTGTGCTTTGGCAACATTGGTTTCTTGAAAAACTACATACCTGCTTAAATAGAATCCAATAGGAAATGTTACTAAAAAGCTCATCAAAAAAGCGGCAATATGCGCACCAATGGTTAATGATCCAATAAGTACCGATTGTTTTAATAGAATAAAATTATATGCGATGAAGAATAAACTAATATCCAAAGCCGTATTAAATCCTCCACAAGCAGCATATCTAAAAGTTTGCAAGGGCATAAAGCGTCGAAACAGTGGATAGAACAAATCAACAGTCTGAAGAATCAAATTACGTATAATAAAATGCAGCTTTTGCATAACGGAAGCCGAAGGTAGCGCTTAATTGGTTAGTTTTGTTAGCCGAAATAGAAACAAATATGAGTGTAACTCAACAAATTAAAACAGCAAGTTCAGAAAGTATTGCTATTTTATTCAACTATACCATACAACCTGAATCGATTTTGGTTAACATCACTAAACCAGAATTTGAGGGAGATTACACCGTTGTTTTATTTGCATTTGTAAAAGAATTAAAAAAATCTCCAGACCTGCTTGGTAATGATTTAGGAATTTATCTGGTTGAACATTATAGTCATCTATTTACTGCATTTAATGTGGTGAAGGGTTTTTTAAATTTAACCATTAATAACACTATTTGGTTAAATTTTTTGACTTCAAATTATTTGAATGAATCATTTGGTTCATTGCCTAGCACTTCTTCAACAGTTATGGTGGAATATTCCTCTCCTAACACCAATAAACCTTTGCATTTAGGTCATCTACGCAATAACTTTTTAGGCAGAAGTATTGCAGAAATTTTAAAAATTACAGGTAATAAAGTTGTTAAAACTTGTATAGTAAACGACAGAGGTATCCATATTTGTAAAAGTATGATTGCATGGCAATTATTTGCTAATGGAGCAACTCCAGAAAGCTCCCATAAAAAAGGGGATCATTTTGTAGGTGATTATTATGTGAAATTCAATGATGAATTTAAACTTCAAGTTGAACAACTTAAAGCAAAAGGAATTTTGCAAGAAGAGGCTGAAAAAACAGCTCCTATCCTATTAGCAGCGCAACAAATGTTGTTTGATTGGGAAGAAGGAAATACAGCCGTATTAGACCTTTGGACAAAAATGAATGAGTGGGTTTATAAGGGATTTGAAGTTACTTATACAAAAATCGGAACCGACTTTCATAAAATTTATTTTGAAAGCAATACTTATTTATTAGGCAAAGATTTAGTAGAAAAGGGATTAAAAGATAAAGTTTTTTATCAAAAAGAAGATGGAAGTGTTTGGATTGATTTAACAACAGATGGCTTAGATGAAAAATTAGTTCAACGAAAAGATGGTACATCAGTTTATATAACGCAAGATATTGGCTTGGCAGAGCAAAAGCAAAAAGAGTTTAATGCCAATCAAAGCATTTATGTAGTAGGTGATGAACAAAACTATCACTTTAAAGTATTAAAGTTAATTTGCCAAAAATTACAACTACCATCTGCTGATGGAATTTTTCATCTAAGCTATGGGATGGTTGAATTGCCAACTGGCAAAATGAAAAGTAGAGAAGGAACAGTTGTTGATGCTGATGATTTAGTGGATGAAATGATTGCTATAGCCAAACAGAAAACGGAAGAGCTAGGAAAAGTAAATGACTTCACAGAAGCCGAAAGAAATGAATTGTATGAAACTTTGGGATTAGGCGCATTGAAGTTTTTTTTATTAAGGGTTGATCCAAAAAAGAAAATGGTGTTTAATCCAGAAGAAAGCATCGATTTTCATGGATTTACTGGCCCTTTCATTCAATATACACATGCTAGGATTAAAAGCATATTGCGTAAAATGAATAATATTACTCCTACTTCATCTGAAAAGTTTGAGTCTAGTATTTCGCTTCTTCCACTTGAAAGAAATTTGACAATAGAATTAGAGCAATTTCCGTCTGTATTAAAAGATGCTTCAGTAGAGCATGATCCTTCCAAATTGGCTATTTACATTTTTTATGTAGCAAAAACATTTAGCTCGTTTTATAATGAACATTCAATTGCAAATGCAGAATCAGCAGAAAAGAAAAAATTACGATTGATGTTGGCATTAACAACTGCACAAGTAATTAAAACTGGAATGAATGTATTAGGAATAAAAGTTCCTGAAAGGATGTAATAATTATTTTCTAATATTGCATTAATATATGCCCGGGTGTTGAAATTGGTAGACAAGCCACCTTGAGGTGGTGGTGCTGGAAACGGCGTGCTGGTTCGAATCCAGTCTCGGGCACAAAGGTGGACTCAACCACTATTTTAAAGCGGAATTTTTAATAGATTAAGTTCCTGATTTTTTTATTTCAGTTTCAAAAAAAATTTAGTGCCTTTAAAAAAACTGATGAGTGATTTCGGGACTTAAAAAATTAAAATCTAAACCCAATATTAATCATATACCGAAACCCAAGTCCAGTAGTATTTGTTGAACCTGATTTTTTAAATTCTCCTTCATTTATGGTGTGACTATAGCCAGGAATTTTTTGCGCTAGGTACTCATTTAGTTTTTGGAAAAACAATTCTTTATCCGCACCAGTTAAACTGGTATTTAACGCTGCATTGAACTTATAAAATCCAACGCCAGGGCCAATTAACACAAAATCAAGCGCTAACTTTTTCCAAAAAACAAATTGATAGCCCATTTCAATTCCCATTGTATTGGCTGATAATGCTAATTCAGTAGTAATGTTTTGAGGAACACCGTTTCTTGTGAACTGCCAAATATTCGATCTTGAAAAATAATTATAGGAATAATAGGGGCCAATATATAAACCCCTTGGAGCTTTGTATTTATTCTCCTTAGTTAAATAAAATCGGTAATCCGCAGAAATATGAAATCCTTTTTCACCATTATTGGCCAATATTTTCACAGTATCATTTTTCTCTTGCAAACTAAAATCGGGTAATGACGCATTCCCAATATCAATAGAAAATGATCGATTTTTTTTGAGCTGTCTTTCATACCCAAAAATGATTGACTTACTTCCGAAAATTAGTGGATTGGTAGAATTAAAACGAATAGTATTCTTTTTTTCAACTAAAGTATCTATTTGTTGAGCAATTACAATAGATGTTGCAAAATTTAGAACTAATAGGAGAAATAATCGATAATATTTTATTGTGTATTTCATACCCAACCAATTTTAATGTTTACTTATTGAATGTAATAAATATTATTTGATCGCTTTCAAAAAACCAATTCCAAAAAGCAAATTATCATAAGTCTTGATCATGTTTTTGTATTTTATACTCAGAGTTACTTGCCAATCCTTGGGAAATACAATTAATCCAAATCCAATTGATCATTATGGTGCACTTTAAATTTCTTATTAGGTATAGCCCATTTCATATTTAATCTGAAGATATTATCTGTCCAAACAGGGCTATTGGTTTTGCTATCTTTTAACAACTGTATATGATAAATAAGTTCGGCCTTCCACTGTGCATTTAGTACATAGCCTGTGCCAAATCGTTGACGAAAACGATCGAAATATCCTTTTTCGAAAGTATAGAAAATCTCAAAATCGCTGAGGCCATACCAGCTTTGAGGTTGCCATGCATTTTTACTCAAAGGAAATTCAATCGCAAATCGATTTCTAATTCTATTTTTTACATTATTCAAACTATTATCCTCATAATCAAAAGACCTGTACTCATAGCGAGTCCAGCTAAAAATATGTAAATTATTTTCATTAGGCAAAGTAAACTTTACACCAGCTAAGGGCCTGAATTCCTTACTATCTGAACTCAATTTATCTTTATTGATAACAAGAAATGCTCCGGCCATAAACTCTACCACTTCATTGGGTTTATAGGTAACTATTAAGGGAGCACCGATATAATAAGAAACAATCTTGTTTCCAGGGTTGTTTACATATCCAACATAAGTGGTAAGAAATATTTTTTTACTAAGAGGAAATGTAGGCACAATAGTTTATCGATATTCATTGTTTTGTTGAGCAATCGAATTAATATGAAAAAACATAAATCCAGCAACAATAATTGAATAAATATTTTTTTTCTTTTTTTTCAAAGCTGCTTTTTTAAACCTATTTTCAAGACAACCAGCGGTTGCCATTTAGGTGACCGCTGGTTGTTTTACTTTAAATACTTTGATTATTTATTGCTTAATTTCTATTGTAATCTGTTTTATCTCACCATTGAACTTACTTGACTTACCTGCTTTGTAGTTTTTACTTACGTTGGTGGCCTCATCCATACCAACATCAGCTCCCTCATCTAAACTAAACATGTTTGGATTGGTTTTGTCTATCCTGCCTTTTCCGGCTTCAATACCATCAATAAAGAAAGATCCATTTCCACCTTTTCCTAAACCACCACCATCATAATCAAATTTAAACACTATTATATGTTTTCCAGGTGTTATTGCTTTTGTGCACTTTACATCGTATTGTTCTTTACCAACCCAATTGTAAGTAAACATAGGCACACCTTTTATCATATATAAGCTATAGCCTCCAAATAAACCACCCATAGCAATAATAACACCATTGCCATTTGCTTGTACCGTTACATCTGCTGAAAAAACCGAGCTTTTGTTTTTAATATTAATGAAAGCATTTTCCTGTAAACCACCCATACCAGCGTATAGCGTCATTTTTGTTCTACCTGCCATTGCATCTGGTCTTCCTGCCTGTGCGGGATCTAATCTTTCAACAGATCTGTCATCTAAAGGAAACACTTGATATTTCACCGCTTCAATTGCAAACAATTCCTTCATTTCTTTTACTTTTTCTGGATTTGAAGCTGCCACATTAGTACTCATACTAAAGTCTTCTTTTACATTAAAAAGTTCCCAAACATCTTCCGATAATGGATTACGTGGTGTAGTTTCCCATGCTGCTCTATGAACAACTCTTCCCATCCAACCATCATTGTATATTCCTCTATTTGCAGCTATTTCAAAATATTGAACTTTGTGTGTTTCCGGTGCTTTTGCATTAATAAATGATTCTACCATACTTACCCCTTGAATTGGATCTTGTTTTACACCATTTACACTTGAAGGTTGTGGCACTTTACACAATTCTAAAATGGTTGGGGCGATGTCAATTACATGATGAAACTGATCTCTAATTTGCCCTTTGTCTTTTATTAATTTTGGATATTCGATAATTAAACCATTTCTGGTTCCACCAAAATCACCTGCAATTTGTTTCGACCATCCAAATGGTGTGTTTCCAGCTACAGCCCATGCTGCTGCAAAATGTCCGTAAGATTCTCTTCCTCCAAATTTTGGTAATTGCTTTTCAAGGTCGTTAATATCTTCCGGAATAGCATTAAAGTAGGTATTTTCATTTAATAAACCGTTTGCAGATCCTTCGGCACTTGCACCATTATCACCCAATAAATAAATGAAAATGGTATTGTCTAATTCTCCAATAGATTCTATATACTCATGTAAACGAGCAATTTGATCATCAGTATGTTCTGCAAAACCAGCATACACTTCCATTTGACGAGCATAAACTTTTTTCTGAACAGCTGTTAATGAATTCCATGGTTTTATAAAGGCATCAGTTGGAGCCAATTTTGTACCCTTTGGAACAATACCCATTTCAATTTGGCGTGCCAATGTTTTTACACGAAGTTCATCCCAACCACTATCAAATTTACCTTTATATTTATCAATATAACTTGCAGGTGGCTGATGCGGAGCATGACAAGCACCAGGAGCAAAATACATATAGAATGGTTTGTCTGGAGTCATCGACTGTTGAGCCTTCATCCACTCCAAAGCATTATTGGTCATATCAGTAGTAAAATGATAATTTGGATCTTCGGAATCTACTTCTGCCCTTACTGTACCATTCCAAACTCCAGGAAAAAATTGATTGGTTTCTCCACCCATAAAGCCATAGAACTTTTCAAAACCTTGGCCGGTAGGCCAATTTTCAAAAGGGCCAGAAGAATGAATTTGCCAGGCCGGAGTTTCATGATTTTTACCAAATTGAGCAGTATTAAACCCATTTAATTTTAAAGTCATTGCTGTTTGTGCAATACTTAAAGGACGAACTCCTGTATTGCCGGGAAAAGCTGTTGCTATTTCAGTAATACCTGCCATATTATTACTATGGTGATTACGACCTGTTAACAATGCAGTTCTTGTTGGAGAACACAATGCTGTGGTATGAAAACGGTTATAACGCAAACCGTTTGCAGCTAATTTTTCCGCAAATGGCATTTTTATAGGTCCTCCAAAAGAGCTACTCATCCCAAATCCAAAATCATCTATTAATACTAAAATTACATTGGGTGCACCTTTTGGGGCTTTTACTTCCCATGGAGCTGGAGCTGTTGCTTTTCTTGCATCTTCCTCAGTAATAGCAGCAGCAGATGGTGGCAAAATTGGGAGAACCGTTCTGTTGAATGGATCAGCGGCAGTTTTATTGGGTGATGTTTCATCTGTTTTTGATTGTTGAGTACAACTGAATAATAATGCTAAAATGGCTACCAGCCATGCAGTACTTTGTAATTTCATTTGATTGATTGATTTATTTGTAATGTAAGGTATTAATAATTTTAATATTAGATTGTAAATAAATGTGCTTTTATTGGATAGTAAATTTCAAATACGTTTTTAATGGTGAAGGGTAATTTTATTTTCTATCACAAAGCATTTATACTATTACTGGTTATTCAGATGTAATATTTAAGTAAGTAATTTCTATACCTTCATAGCTTAATAATACCATATGTCGAGTTTTATAATAACATGTCCTAACTGCAATCATCAATTTGAACCAGGAGATTCTATGCGTGATGAAATTGAAAAAGAATTAAGAGGTAAAATGGTTGATTGGCAAAAGAAAAAAGAATTAGAATCAACAGCCTTATTGGAACAGGAAAAAAAACGCTTACAAACCGAAATGCAGGAATCTATCAGAAAATCAATTGCAGACGATTATGAAAATCAAGTAAAATTATTGCAACAAAATGCCGCTGATTCTGAAATTAAATTAAAAGAAT
>JANOQC010000148.1:0-3170 GCA_031422175.1 Sphingobacteriia bacterium
ATTTCAATAATAAAAATAAATACCATCACCACGACAAACGTTGAACTGGTAAAGCAAGTTATTACCAGGGAACCAATAAAGCAACAGGTAATTCATTCAAAGCCAATGCTACGCATGTATGGACAGTTAACAATGGAAAGATGACCCATTTCTTTCAGGCGGTTGATACGGCGATTATTAATTGTTAAAAGGCATTTATTCTGCCAATTTACCCACTTTTAATATGTTTTGTATATTTGTATTATGAATCTGGATAATTCAAAAATAGACGCTTTAAAAGCTTTTTTTAAAACTCAACCTGTTTTGAGGGCATATTTATTTGGATCATATCTAACTGGATTGGCAGATGAAAAAAGCGATATTGATATTCTTGTAGATTTAGATTACAGTAATTCAATTGGATTGCAATTCATTCAAATGCAATTAGATTTAGAAAAACTATTGAATAATAAAGTGGATTTGGTTTCTTCCAATGGAATTTCAAAATACATCAAACCCTTAATTGACAAAGAAAAATTGTTGATTTATGCGAGGTGAATTAGGAGATAAAATAAGATTGCAACATATTCTTGATGCAATTGATGAAATCGAAAAATATTTATTGGATGTAGATTTAATAGTGTTTCTTGAAAATTCAATGATGCGATTTGCTTGTATAAAGCAAATGGAAATAATCGGAGAAGCTAGTAATCATATATCTACTGAATTAAAGACTTCTTACCCTGAAATAGAGTGGGCGCAAATTATAGGCATGCGCAATGTACTAGCACATGAATATTTTGGTATTGACACAAGCGTTGTTTGGGATATTATCAAAAAGGATATTCCCATATTGAAAGAAAAAATACTTCTTGTAATTAAAGATATAGACTAGTTAATACTAATTTATTTAAACCAACAGCCTTCTACCAGGTATATACACCTAATCACTTTCTCCACTCTTTTCTTCCCCCGTTAAGATTTTTTAAATTCTTTTGTAATGTTAAAATCCATTTCAACGTTTTAAACAATACCATTTGGATTATTCAAAATCTTTAATTACTTTTTAATCACAAATTTCTTTTTATATGGACATATCTGTAATTTCTTTAGGCAACTCAAAAGGCATACTTTTAAATAGGACTTTAATCAAAAAATATGATATTAAGGATACAATGGAACTTGTTCTCGAAAAAAGTTACATCATTCTAAAACCCAAAAATTCCCCTCGAAAAGGTTGGGAGAAATCTTTTAAAAAGATGCATGAAAATGGGGACGACAAACTTTTAATAGATAATATTATTGAAGATGAAAATTAGTTTATTAAATACCTTTAAAAAACTAAAGCTGGTTTCATCACCAACACAAGTTTGGGAGAGGAGGAACCAGCATCGCATTGTAAATTTAGCTATTAATTAGATTTATTGTAAATTTCTTTGCAACTTTATTATGCATCATTTTTAAAAAACATAAAACCACCATCATGACAAACGTTGAACTAGTAAAGCAGGCATACGCTCATTTTTCTACCGGCAATGTACCGGCTGTATTAGCATTATTCGACCCAGCTATTGAATGGCACGAATGCAAGGGCATGCCATTTGTGAAATACGATGGTGTGTACATAGGCCCAGAAGCTGTAGTAACCAATGTGTTTATGCATCTCCCAGCTTATTTTGATGGATTCAATATTGCTGTGAATGAAATATTTGGTGCAGATAATAAAGTAGTAATGGTAGGTTATTACCAGGGTACCAAAAAAGCAACAGGTAATACATTCAAAGCCAATGCCACACATGTATGGACAGTTAACAATGGTAAGATGACCCATTTCTTTCAGGCGGTTGATACGGCGACTATAAATAGTTAAAAGGCATTTATTCTACCAATTTATCCACTTTTAATATGGTTTGTATATTTGTGTTATGAATCTGGATAATTCAAAAATAGATGCTTTAAAAGCTTTTTTTAAAACTCAACCTGTTTTGAGGGCCTATTTATTTGGATCATATCTAACTGGATTGGCAGATGAAAAAAGCAATATTGATATTCTTGTAGATTTAGATTACAGTAATTCAATTGGATTGCAATTCATTCAAATGCAATTAGATTTAGAAAAATTATTGAATAATAAAGTGGATTTGGTTTCTTCCAATGGGATTTCAAAATACATTAAACCCATAATTGACAAAGAAAAATTGTTGATATATGCGAGGTGCTAACGCACATGAATATTTTGATATTGATACAAAGCTGATACTCTTCTAAAGCGAGTCGTTATTTTTTGTGAATTCTAAATATTATATATCTTTACATCAATAATACCAGCCACGCTTCCCATTTGAACAGCGCACCCGGGCTGGTTTTCGATTTTTATGGAGTTAACTTAAATTCATTAAAAGAAATACTTAGTGTCAAGTCAATTGTTAGAGAAACATTTGTTTACTAAAAAACATATTTAAGCAGAAATAAGGAAGAATAGTTCTTGCTGAATACAAGCTTGGAGATAGGTAAAAACAGCCCTTAAAGATTCAGAAGAAAGAGTTGGATAAGATTCAAGGATTTGTTTCTCCGTCCAACCAGCAGAAAATAATTCTAAAATCAATTCTACGGAAATTCTAGTCCCTTTTATGATAGGCTTTCCTTGTAAAACTTGATAGTCAGAAACGATATGATCTTGCCATTTCATATTGCAATTTACAATTTTTTAAACAATGCAATATTTCAAAAAAATTCAGTAAATTAGTTCAAAACAGTATATGATATCACCTATTAACATAGACCCAGAAATCCTAGGAGGTACTCCTGTTTTCAATGGTACACGTGTTCCAATTGAAAATCTTTTTGACTATCTAAAATCAGGGGAGTCAATAGACTATTTTCTGGATGATTTCGAGACAGTAAAGCGAGAACAAGTGATAACACTTTTAGAAATGTCAAAACACCTTATATTATCATCATCAAACATAACAGCACTTCAAATCGCCATTGATAAAAGGTCTTGAAAAGGGCTTACATTTAATAACGAAATAATTCGGGAGGTCTATAAAAAACTAAAGCTGGTTTCATCACCAACACGAACTGTGCATAAAAACAAATAAATCAGGCTAATTTTTTATAATAGTTTCTATCGAATAAACATTCGTTTTTAACCATTCCAAAAACTTGCTTTAAAAGCTTATTGGCTACAG
>JANOQC010000149.1:0-2922 GCA_031422175.1 Sphingobacteriia bacterium
TCTGCATTTTATCAAAATGGAGAAGACAATAAAGTGTTGCGCTTCTGTTTTACTAAAAAAGAAGAAACATTAACAAAAGCAGTTGCGCAACTTTATCAACTACAATAAATTACCATTTCCCATCTCCATCGAGCATATTGCCTATACCGCCCAATATGCTTCCTTCCTCTCTTCGTCCTGTAGTACCATATTGTAAAATTCTTCCTGCTAATCTACTGATAGGCAATGTTTGAATCCAAACGGTACCTGGGCCAGTTAATGTTGCAAAGAACAAACCTTCTCCACCAAAAATGGTATTCTTAATTCCTCCAACAAATTGAATATCATAATTAACAGATGCGGTAAATCCAACAATACAGCCGGTATCTACTTTTAATACTTCTCCAGGATGTAAGTCTCTTTTAAGCACATGGCCGCAGGCGTGTAGAAAAGCCATGCCATCACCTTGTAATCTTTCCATGATAAAGCCTTCTCCACCAAATAATCCTGCACCTAATTTTCGTTGAAACTCAATTCCAATATTCACTCCTTTTGCTGCACATAAAAATGCATCTTTCTGACAAATGATATTGTTATTTAAACGAGATAGATCCAATGGAATGATTTTGCCTGGATATGGAGAAGCAAAACTTACCCTGCGTTTACCATTATTTACGTTGGTGAATGCAGTCATGAATAAGTTCTCTCCAACCAATACACGTTTACCTGCATTGAGTAATTTCCCTAAAATGCCCCCACTATTCTGTTGAGCACTTCCATCTCCAAACATGGTTTCCATAACAATACCATCATCCATCATCATGAATGCACCTGGCTCTGCAATAGCGGTTTCATTGTAGTCTAATTCTACTTCTACATACTGCATTTCTTCACCAAAAATTTTGTAATCTATCTCGTGGTTTTGCATAAACTAATTTTTTCAAATTTGATATTTAATTGACGTATAAACAATCAATTTATTATGAATCGAAAGTTTTCTTGTTTGAAAGGTAATTTACTAGTTAAAAAAATACCCAGCTAAATTAAATAGCTGGGTATAAATTGTATCAGATGAGTAAGTTTACGCTTTTGCCGTTATTGGCTTTAATTGACCAAGCCATACTTTTTTGCCTTGTATTCTTTTTACTCCAAACATTATCCCTACAAAAATAAAGAAGAATGGTCCGAGGAATCCGAAAAGTGCAACGTATTTGGTTCCGTAAAAACGTTCCATCGGTCTTCTTAATCTTTCAGAAATCAGGTACATACTTGGTACCATGATCAAAGTAAGGAAGAAAGAAAAGACCAATCCAAAAATAATCGTCCAGCTCAATGGTCCCCAGAATACTACACTGTCGCCACCAAAGAAAATTTTCGGGTCAAAATGTTGGAACATAGAAACGAAATCGATATTGAATCCTACAGCCAAAGGCAATAGTCCGAGGATTGTTGCCAAAGCAGTTAACAATACTGGAATGATCCTGATCTTACCTGCTTGAATAGCTGCCTCACGTGTTCTGAATCCTCTACCTCTTAATTCATCTGTAAATTCAATCAATAAGATACCATTCTTAATTACAATACCTGCTAATCCAACAATTCCTACACCAACCATGATAGTTGCCATTGACATACCTGTAATGGCATAGCCCATGAACACTCCAATGATAGAGAAGAAAATTTCTGTCAATACAATGAAAGGTTTACTCAAGCTATTGAATTGTAACACAAGTATCAAGAAGATGATCAACAATGCCGATAACATAGACATTCCTAAGAAAGACAAAGTCTCAGCTTGCTGCTCGCTCTCGCCTGTTTGTTTGATGGTAACATCAGCAGGTAATTGTGTTTTAGCTTTAAAGTCTTCAATTTTTTTCTTGAGCTCTGCATTAATTACAGGGGTAAGAGATGGATCTGTTACATTCGATTGAATTTGAATGGTACGTTTTAGGTTCTTCCTTTTTACACCACCAGTTGTATTGGTATAATCTACTCTGGCCACACTATTAACAGGTATCTGCTTTATTTGCCCCGAATTAAAATCCCTGAATACAATGCGCATATTCATTAGATCGGTGATATTATTCCGTTTTAAATCTTGGTAGCGCAATTGAATTTTATAATCATCTTCACCATCTTTTAATTTACTCACTTCTTTTCCAAAAACGGCTGTTCTTAATTCCATTCCAATTTGGGCCGTGCTTAGGCCTTCTGCTAAAGCCCTTTCTCTGTCTATATTGATTGTGATTTCAGGATTATTCAAATCTACATCCATCACTAAATTTTGAATACCTGCAATACGATTGGTGTCTAAATGATTTTGTAGATCGTATGCTACTTTAGAAATGGATTCAAAATTATCTCCCGCTATTTCAATATTTACTGGAGGATCAGTTGGCGGGCCAGCATCTTCTTGACCTACTTCTATAGATGCACCAGCAATTCCATTCATTTGTTGTCTGATGGCTTCTAAATAAGGAGCACTGCTCTTGCCATGTCTTTTTTCGTATTCTACAAACGACACTTGAATTCTTCCCAAGTTAGATTGTATACTTCTATTATTATCTCTTGGATTGTTTGCACTTATGGCCACATTAGAAATTACACTTTCTACAATACTTCCTTCAACATCGGGCTTGTTTTCTTTGCCTAATATTTTATATACCCTGTTCTCTAATACACGTACTACCGAATCTGTTTTTTGTGCATTGGTACCAATTGGCATTTTCAAATACACATATGCAAAGTTTGGATCTCCACTAGGAAAGAATGGTTTAGGATTATTTCTGGCAATTAATAACAACAATGAAATTGGAAATAGTAGAAACAATCCAACCATTAACCAACCTGGTCGGTGACCAACTAAAATCCAGCGCAACAAGTTTTCATATTTATTCATGAAACCAGGTAATAAGGTTTCTTGAAAAAAGTGAATAATCGTTC
>JANOQC010000150.1:0-14358 GCA_031422175.1 Sphingobacteriia bacterium
GCACCTGATCCAACTAAATGGGGTTATGATATTGGAACAGGATCTAATGGATGGGGGAATAGTGAGTTGCAGTATTATACCAATCGTTTGGACAATGCATTTGTTTCGAATGGTACTTTAAAAATCAAAGCCATACGAGAATCATTTAGTGGAAGTGCATTTACAAGTGCTAGATTATTAACACAGAATAAATTTAGTTTTAAATATGGAAAGGTAGAAGTAAGTGCAAAGTTACCTGCTGGCATTGGAACCTGGCCTGCAGTATGGATGTTGGGTAACAATATTTCTACAGTTGGTTGGCCTGCATGTGGCGAGATAGATATTATGGAACATAAAGGATCACAATTGAATAAAATTTATGGAACGGCACATCACCCAGGGCGGTTTGGCGGCAATCCGGATGGAGGAACAAGGGATATTAGCAATGCAACTACAGCGTTTCATTTATATACAATGGAGTGGAATGCAACAACTATTAAGTTTCTGGTTGATGATAATCTTTTTCATACTGTTGCCAACACTTCAAGCCTACCATTTAATCAAAATTTCTTTTTAATTATGAACTTTGCCATGGGCGGCACATTTGGTGGAGCTGTAGAAAGCGGCTTCAGTAATGCCAGTATGGAAATAGATTATATAAGGGTTTATCAATAATTTTTTTATGAATCAAGTGACTAATGGTATTGGTAGGTATATAATATGCTTGCTAGTTTTAATTTCTATGAACTCTATAGGACAACCTTTTAAAAAGTTGGTTTGGAGCGATGAATTTAATGGAAAAGGATTGCCCGATTCAACTAAATGGGGATACGATATTGGAAGAGGATCTGATGGATGGGGTAATAATGAATTGCAATTTTACACAGCAAAAAACACCAATAACGCCAGAGTAGAAAATGGAATATTAATTGTAGAAGCACATAAAGAAATGACAGCAGATGCAAAATACTCTAGCGCTAGATTGGTAACTAAAAACAAAGGAGATTGGAAATATGGCCGTATAGAAGTAAAAGCCAAACTACCAGCCGGGAGAGGCATGTGGCCAGCTATATGGATGTTACCTACCGATTGGAAATACGGAGGTTGGCCACATAGTGGCGAAATAGATATCATGGAGAATGTGGGTTTTTGGCCAGACTCCGTTTTAGGTACTGTTCACACCAATTCATTCAACGGAATGAAAAGAACACAAAAAACTGCAGGACTTCATTTTAAAGATCTCTCAACTGCTTTTCATGTATACAGTATAGTGTGGGACGCCGAAGAAATTAAGTTTTATGTGGACAATCAGCAATATAATCAATTTAAAAACACGCATAAGAATACTGATGAGTGGCCATTTGATCAACGCTTCCATTTATTGATTAATATTGCTGTGGGTGGAAACTGGGGTGGACAAAAAGGAATTGACGATGCTATATTTCCACAAAAAATGTGGATCGATTATGTACGTGTTTATCAATAAATTTTTATGCAAGCAGCTGAAATATTCTCCATTTGTAATAAAGTGATTTTGCTGGGTTGGATATTATTGATATTTCTGCCTAATTGGAAATATACACAGGCAATTATTTTAAATGGGTTGCTGGTTTTATTTGCTAGTATTTATGCCTTCATGATTCTTAAAGACATTGGCCATTTTAATCCTGAAAGTTTTAGCACTTTAGCAAACGTTAAAGCGCTTTTTCAAAATGATGATGCAGTTGCTGCTGGTTGGATTCATTATTTGGCTTTTGATTTATTTGTAGGGACCTATATAGTTCGAAAGTCCTCACAAATAGGCCTTTCCAGGGTTTTGTACACAATTTGTTTGCCTTTCACATTTATGTTTGGTCCGATGGGTTATCTCTTATTTGTGGTTTTTAAAACAATCAAAACAAAATCGTTCAATGATTGATTTAAAAACGCTTCAAAGTAGAAATAAGCTGCTTACCAATGCTGGTAGTTTTTTCCTAATTTTAGCTATTTGCTTGGGAGTATATGCTTTCCTCAATTCAGCAACTGTATTGGGTATCAACTCCATGATCAAACCCATCAAATTTGCTTTAAGTACTTGGATATATAGTTGGACTTTAGCTTATTTGCTTTTTTATGTAAACAATCAAAAAAAAGTAAAATGGTTTTCTTATTTATCGGTATTTGTAATGATTTTTGAAAATAGCGTTATAGTTGTTCAAGCATTCAGGGGAAAAATTTCGCATTTTAATCAATCGGAAATAATTGGTGGTATTTTATATGCTTTGATGGGCGTATTTATTGTGTGGCTTACTACAGCAACATTGGTACTAACCCTTCGATTTATTTTTCAAAAAACCTACAGTATCAGCGCTCCTTTTGCTTTATCAATCAAAATCGGTTTATTATTATTTGTTGTTTTTAGTTTTTTTGGCGGATATATGAGTGTATTAAATACCCATAATATTGGAGGAAAAATTGGAGGGCCCGGTTTGCCAATTATAAATTGGAGTACTTTATATGGAGATCTACGAGTTGCCCATTTTTTTGGTATTCACTCCTTACAGATAATACCATTTGTTGGATTTTATATTGCTAATAAAATAAAAGAGGAGCGAAAAGCTAAAAATATAGTTTGGATAGTTGCCTTACTCTACTTTGTTTTTATTACTGCACTTGCGGTACAATCTTTAATGGGCTTGCCGTTCTTTAAATCCAGCTAGTTTAGTTGAACTACTTATTTACCAACTAAATGCAATTCGGTCTGTCTTCCGTTAATGTATCGAAAACCTTTTTCATCAAAGTAGCCATCTTGTTCTAACATAATGCGAATGGTTTTTTTCCATTGGTTGATTTCAACCGCTGCATTTAATTCTATTGAATAAGCAGTTTTTAAATGCATAGGAAAATCGCCCGTTCCGGGAACTCCACCTTGCATATCCCACATACCAATAGCAGGTCCGGCAGCATGCCCATGAAAACCAATTGGATGGGTATAAATAGTTGCATTGATATTTTCTTGTTTAGCTTGAGCCAACGCTGCTGCTAAAATTTGATTTCCAGTTTTGCCTTCTTTAAACTGTTCGGTTAAAATATCTTGAAGCCGATTGCCAACGTTCATTGCTTTTAGTAAAAAAGCTGGTGCTGCCGTTTCTCCTGACTTTAATACATAGGCATGTTCTTGAATATCGGTATTTAATCTTAAATAAGTAATACCAAAATCTACATGCAATAAATCACCTTGCATAATAATATCTTTTCCATTATACCCTTTGCTAGTAAAAGCTTTGAGATGATCAAATTCTACAGCATCATTGCGTTGAATTTCTACAGATGGATGAAACCAAGTTGTAAATCCTCTTTTAATAATTTCTTGGCGATACCACCAAACAAGATCTTCTGTAGTGGTAATACCGG
This sequence comes from Sphingobacteriia bacterium, assembly GCA_031422175.1. GTDB lineage: Bacteria > Bacteroidota > Bacteroidia > Chitinophagales > Chitinophagaceae > Sediminibacterium. Next base: position 3,373 of record JANOQC010000150.1, read on the forward strand.
GTGTAATTACTTTGCTACTAAATCCTTCCGCAATAATATCCTTACTCATATTAATTAGTTGAGGATAAAATTGCATTTCTCTTTCGGTTCTTGTTTCTAACCAAGCAACTGCTAATGGTTCTGAAGAAATAATTCTTGTATTAAAAGGAGCAGACAGTTTTTGTTTAAATATTTCATATTCGGTATGATCTAATCCATCGGCATGACCAAAATCAACAGATGTATTAACGGCTATTTTTTTAGGCTGGTGTTTTTTAATTAATGCATTGAGTGCATCCCATTGATCTGGAAAGGCTTGCATATCCCAAGCTGCTTTTATCTCAGAACCAACATTGTATCTTGCTACAGCAGATTTGGTGTACTCTTTTGTAGTTGGATTATAATAAAAAACCAAGATGGTTCTTCTTCTTGCACTAATCCAAGTAGCTGGTAGCATGGTTCTAACAATAGGGTCTTCATTGTATTCTCGAGTTATCATTACCCACATATCTATCCCAGTTTTCTCCATTAAAGAAGGCAATAGATTATTCAGGCGATCTGCTAATACTTCGTCTATAACAGCTGCTTGTGCTCGTAAGGGTAAAACCTGGGCATTACTTTGTAATAACAATAATACAAACCCAGCTATAATTAGTTTTTTCATAAACGCGTTTTACAACATAAGATAAAAAATAAAATGCTATTCTAAATAGTATCTTTATAATTCATTACAATATACAACATTGCGTTATTCAGTATACATCATTTTATCGATTTCATTATTACTGCAGTCAAATGCAATCTCAGGGCAAGACAGTCTGGTTTCTCAGAAAGATATTATTGAGGTATTATTTGCCAAAAAGAAAGTTAAAAATGCTACACTAACCGATAGTTTAGTTATCAAAAAATTATATCCCAGTTTTTTGCCGATTATTGGATACAATCCTGCACTAGGAATGGTTTTTGGTGTTGGCGTTAGTGCCGGAATGCTAACTGGAAATAAAAAAACAACGCACGTTTCTTCTGCATTAGCCAATGTTTCAATAACCACTAAAAAGCAAATTAATTTTAATGCTAGAGCAACCGTTTATTTGCCTAATGACGAATGGATATTACAAAGCGATTTTAGATTTCTTATTTTTTCGCAACCCACTTATGGGCTTGGTGTAAATTTCTTAAACGGGCAAGATGGATCAGAAGGTGCACAGCCTATGAGTTTTAATTATTTACGACTCTATCAAAACGTATACAAAAGAATTGCTGGAAGATGGTATGCTGGTATAGGAATTAATTATGACGGCCATACGGCTATTGAAGATAAAAACCTAGATACTGTTTTACCAGGCATTAATAAAACGGCACACTATACATATTCGGTAGCTAATAATTTGCCCATACATAAGTATACTACAATGGGAGTAACGTTTAATGGATTATATGATAATAGAGACAATGCAGTAAATCCTATGAGCGGCAGTTTTGCTCAACTGAGTTTTCGATTAAACCCCGATTTTTTAAGTACTAAGGCAAGTAGTTCATTGTATTATGAATACCGTACTTATTTTGCTTTGCGTAAAACTGTTCAACAACAACATACCATTGCTTTGTGGACATGGGGACAGGTTCAAACAAGTGGAGTATTGCCTTATTTGGCTTTACCTTCTATTACTTGGGATATGTATAATCGTTCCGGTAGAGGGTATATTCAAGGTAGATTGAGGGGCGAAAATATGTGGTACGGAGAAGCGGCATATCGGATGCCATTAACTGCTAATGGATTGTTTGGTGCTGTTGCATTTTTTAATTTAACCACTGCAAGTAACCAACTAAATAACCAAAAATTAGGCGATGATTTTGCTCCAGGATATGGTTTTGGATTCAGAATTAAAATGGATAAAAAAACCAATACCAATATTTCCATCGACTATGGAATGGGCCGCAATGGCAATAGCGCTATTTACTTTAATTTACAAGAGGCTTTTTAGATTTATTGTTTTACCAATGCTTTATTTTGAATGATATAGGTTTCTATTCCTTTTTTAAAACAATCTTTTAGTGATTCAATCGGAGTGCCTTCTTTGCTAGCATTAACAGATAATACAAAAGCAACTGGATTATTCATGGCTACTTTCTTTTTAGAATTTATTTTTAAAAAATATATAGTAGAACTTCCAAATACTTTTGCTGATCCGCCGGGCTCTATAGCTAGGGCCGTTTTTTCATCAACGCCAATTCCCTTTGCTTTTACGCCGTATTGATTTTGAATATTTGCCATGAATGCAATATGTCTTGCCATCCTTTTTCTTTGCATATAATGAGAATCTGTAATGGTATTTTTTAATAAATCAATTACTAGAAAATCTTTACTGATAGAAATTTTAGGTGAAGACAAATCGTTCAATGCTTCTTCAGAAGTAATGCCATCCATTTTTGCATCAAAAACAAATTGCCCTAATATTGCTAATCCTGCACTGGTTCCTCCAATTGGAATATTTCTATTTTTAATCGCATAATTCAAAGCAGATTGAACTGGCGTGTTGGTCCAATAATTAATATAGTTCCATTGATCACCACCGGCAATAAAAATAGCTTCTGCCTTTGCCAAAATAGCAGCCGTTTCCGGTAGCATTGCTTCTTCTCTGCTATTGATCAATAGTGTTTCAACTGAGTTGACAGGAAAAAGTTTATATAAATATTCGTTGTAACCCGCGCCACCGGAAGCTCTTATAATTACAATATCACCTCCGCCACTTTTTTGTAAGAACCAACGCATGGCTTCCTCAACATCGGTACTTCCGCCAGCTAATAAAAAACCTGCAGTTGTTGTGGTAATGGTATCTTTTGAATTACCAATTCTACCTAAACTTTTTGCATGCAATTGTGTAATGCATACTATCGCAATAAAATACAGAAATATTTTTTTCATCAACTATTTGGTTAGTCTGTAAATAAATAAAGTAGCGCGTTTCATTAAAATTGGAAACTCTTTGGTGTTTAGTACTTCACCAGGAGCATGTGCACCTCTGCCCGATGCTCCTAATCCATCCAAGCAATCTAAGTATGCAGCCACATAGGATATGTCGCCAGCTCCTCTACTACCCGGATTTCCTGGAACTACTTTACCCAACCCCATGTCTTCACTTGCTTTACTTAACATTTCTGCCAAGGCCTCATTTCCTTTGGTAGGCTCCATGGAAGGAATACCATCTCTAAAATAAATACTTGCTTTAGTGCCTGGTAAATTTTGAGCAACAATTTGTTTCATGGTATTGCGGGCATTAGTCTTTTGTGTTTCAGTAAGAAAACGCAGATCACCAATCACTACTGTTTTTGGAGAGATGATATTGGTTTTGCCTGATGCTGTTCCTTGCTGAGCTTCTGTATCAACATTTACTTCTGCACCACCCATAAACAAACCAGGATTGAATGAGAGGTTGGGTTCTTTACTTAGTGTTTCGCGAAAAGTATTTACAATTCTACTAGCTTCATAAATAGAACCATAATTAGATCCGTTGAATACACCAGCAGAGTGTGCTTGCTTTCCTTCCACTTCCAAAGTCCAACCACTGGCTCCTCTTCTTCCCGTAGCAACTGTTCTTAAATTGCCACCTTCAAATGCCAAAGCCACATCGTGTAATTTGGCACGAGCAATAAAATCGGCCCTGCTTACTTCGCGGGGGTCGCCAGCATTTTCTTCATCACTGGTCATATATATAGTAATGCTTGCATCATCTATTAATTTTAATTGATGCATGGCTTTCATTGCAGCAATCATAATTACATCACCGCCTTTCATATCATTAATACCCTGGCCAGTAATGGTGCTATCATTTAAAACCGTGAACGGGTTGGTGGGCATATCGGGCTCAAAAACGGTATCTAAATGCCCAATTAAAAATAATTTTTTACCAGATTTGCCTTTACGGTAAGCCACTAAATGAGCTCCTCTTTTTAAAGAATCGGGTAGTTTAATCCACTCGATGGTAAAGCCCAATGCCTTTAACTCTTTGGCATAGAGGTCTCCTACTTGTTGAACTCCTTTTACATTAAACGTACCGCTATTGATGTTTACAGAAGCTTTTAATAACTCCATCATTTGCGGATAATTCTTTTCTGTTTGTTCAATGAGCTTTTGTTCAATAGCATTGAGTGATTGAGCATTGATTGAATTGATTGATGCGCAAAAAACAATGATTAAAAATATTTTTTTCATACAGTTAATTGTGAGTGAAAGGTATTCAATTAATTTATTTTAGAAATTAGCAATTATAGCTGCTAGTTTTTGTGGACATTCTTCCATCGGAACATGCCCAATATTTTTTAAGACCACTAATTTACTGCCCTTGATATTTTTTTCGAATTGATAGGCATTTTCAACAGGAATTAAATTGTCTTTTTCGCCCCAAATAATTAATGTAGGCTTTGTAATTGTACTGATTAAATTCTCCTCATGCTTTCTGCCCTTTTTAAACATACTTAATAATGCAGCACGGTTGCCTTTGCTAATGGCCATATCATGGTAGCGATCAACTTGCGCTTGAGTAACTCTTGATGAATCATTATAAATAGTTTTTAAACTCGCTCTCACCAATGCTTTCGGTGTTATATACAATAATAAATTATTTACAATTGGGGTTGAAGCCAACCTGAAACCAATAGATCCTTTTGCGTTAATTGAAGGATATCCAGTAGCGTCTATCAAAATCAATTTGCGCACTTTTTCGGGATGAGCTACAGTAAATTCCCAAGAAATACCTCCACCTAAAGAGTTGCCTCCAATATCACATTGCAAAACATTTAACCGAGTTAAAAAAGAGTCTAAAAATTTACTGTAATACGGGAAACCATATTCATTTTCTGGATTCGGTCCGGTCATTCCAAATGCGGGCATATCAAGTGTAATTACCCTTCTATTTTCTTTTAAGCTCATCACTACACTGTCGAATGTGTTCAGCGAAGAAGATGTACCGTGAATCAACACCAATGGAACAGAATCTTTATTATTTCCCTCATCTCTATAATGTACTTGCATTCCCATTAATGGCATGAATTGAGAATTGCCATTGGCATATAATAGTTTCATATCTGTTAAAGAACGATCTGGCTGATAGAAAATCACAAAGCAAACAGCAGCTATTACCAAAATAGTTATAACAGTGTACCCTAGGAGTCCTAGAAATCTTTTCATTGGAAGCAGTTAATTAAGTTTACAATATTATTGAAAACGCGCTGTTTGACAAGGTTATTGATGAATTTATCTACTAAACCTTCAAGCATCTCTATAACTTTCCTATCTTGTAAATTCTTTTAAAAGTAATTGTTTATGCAACCTGTAGCAGCTCAGACCTTTATAATAGATAAATTTGCCGCTGAAGTAGATCCGATGTACACTTATCATAATGTCCATCACGTTAGAGCTGTTTTTCATCATTCTGCATTAATAGCAGAAAAAGAAAGGATTAGCAGCCACGATATGCAAATATTATTAACGGCGGCTGCCTTTCATGATTCAGGATTTTTAGAAAAAAGCATAGGTCATGAAGAAGTATCCTGTGGTTTTGCAAGGCAATATTTACCTGAATATGGTTTTCAGCAACATGATATTGATGCCGTTTGTGAATTGATCATGGCTACTAAAATACCGCAGACGCCAAAAAGTATATTGGGCCAAATATTATGTGATGCCGATTTATATTATTTAGGTACAGACGATTATGCAACTTTAGCAGAAAAATTATATGTAGAATATTTAAAAGAAAATGTGGTAGACGATAAAATGGATTGGCAAAGACAGCAAATAGCTTTTTTAAAACAACATCAATATTTTACTAAAACAGCTAAGGTATTACTTAGTGATAAAAGAGATAAAAATAGAATTGTTTTAGAGCAAAGAACTGAGAGCCCCCATTCACTCAAACACCACGAATCTACCATCATGGATTTTGTATTGATCATTTTTGGAGTGATGATTACGGCTTTTGCATTACTTGGGTTTTTAGTACCGAATAAGTTTTTTGATGGAGGTATTACAGGTATATCATTATTGATTCATGAGCTGTATCATTTTAATTTGGCTTATGCTATTGTATTGGCAAATATTCCTTTCATCATTATGAGTTATTTTGCTGTGAACAAAGGCTTTGCTATAAAATCTTTTTTTTGTGTGGCATTACTAGGACTATGCTTATTGTATCCAGATTTTCCTACTATTACAGATGATAAATTATTGATCTCTATTTTTGGGGGATTCTTTTTAGGTTTAGGCATTGGGCTAACGATGCGGGCAGGTTGCGCAGTTGATGGTATTGAGGTGTTGGCGCTCTATACATTACGAAGATCAAGTTTTACTATTAGTGAAATCATTCTAGGTTTGAACATTATCATTTTTAGTTTGGCCGCATTTCAATTTGGTATTCAAACGGCTTTGTATTCTATGCTTACTTATTTTACTGCTTCCAAAACAATAGATTATGTGATTGAAGGATTAGAAGCCTATACTGGGGTAACTATTATTTCAGGCAAGAGCGAAGAAGTAAAACATAAGCTAGTGAACGAGTTAGGCCGAGGCATCACTGTTTACAAAGGAGAGCGCGGATACTTGCCTGGTAAGTTTGATGTACACGATGATTGTGATATTATTTTTACCATCATCACCCGATTAGAAATGCGCAAACTCAAGAACATGGTATATGATGTAGATCCCAATGCTTTTGTTTTTGCCAATACTATTAAAGAAACTTCTGGAGGTATTATTAAGAGAAGACATGTACATTAATTTAGCTCGTGATTAAATTATTCATCACAATAAAATATTTCTAGCATGGTTTTTTCGTCCATCGTTTTAATTATTTTATTTAGTTTTTTACGAAAAAAATTAAAAACGATCATTCCATTTCCGGAATGGGATCATTATTTTCAGATAGGTTTATATATTTCAATTGGCTTGCTTTTGGCACAGGTGCTCACACCAAAAGTAGTTAGACCCTATATTGTGTTAATCTCATTTGGGTTTTTATTTGGGCTTTTTTATTTTTTGTTTACTCGAAAACAGTTTAAGCCAATACTTTATGTGATTTATGCTTTACTTCCAGTAACTGCTATTTCATTTGTTGAATCAATAACTAAATTAATCAGCCCTGCGTTTTATACAAAATGGGAAAATGTTTTTGATACTGCAGGTGTTTTTGGATTTATTTGGTTGGGTGCTATTTTTATTTATACCAATAAGCAAGTAAAGGCATTAGAGAAAGAGCGTTTAAAATCGATTGAACAAGAAAAAGAACTAAAACTTACTACAGCATTAAAAGCCGAATTAGAAATTCAAGTAAATGAAAGAACAGCCGATTTAACAGCCCAGAAAAAACAGCTAGAGCAAACTTTACAAGATTTAACCAACACACAAAAGCAATTAATTCAATCCGAAAAAATGGCATCCTTGGGAGAACTCACCGCAGGTATTGCTCATGAAATTCAGAACCCATTGAATTTCGTCAATAATTTTTCTGAAGTAAGTACAGAACTGGTTGATGAAATGAATGAGGAAATTGCAAGGGGAAACACTACTGAGGCTGCTGCAATCGCAAAAGACCTTAAAGAAAACTTAGAAAAAATAAATCACCACGGTAAACGTGCTGGAGATATAGTAAAAGGCATGTTGCAACATAGCAGAAAAAGCGGTGGAGTAAAAGAACCAACGGATATCAATGCATTGGCTGATGAATACTTGCGATTAGCATACCATGGATTAAGGGCAAAGGACAAAAATTTCAACGCCACCATGAAAACAGATTTTGATGTAAATATTGGTGATATCAACATTGTACCTCAAGATATTGGGAAGGTGATTTTGAATTTGATCACGAATGCATTTTACGCTATAACCACCCCCCGGCCATCAACCCCGCGGCCCCCTAAAGGGGGAGTTTTAAAAGATTCTGAAAATGATGATCGAGCGGTTTCTGCAGGCATAAATAGTAATGAGAAATATGAACCCATAGTTTGGGTAACTACGAAATTAATTAGCCCCCCTTCAGGGGGTACGGGGGTGGGGGGTCGAAGGGTTTTGATTAGTGTACGTGATAACGGAGGTGGCATCCCTCAATCAATCCTCGATAAAATTTTCCAACCCTTCTTTACCACCAAGCCAACAGGCCAAGGCACAGGATTAGGATTGAGTTTGAGCTATGATATTGTAAAAGCCCATGGTGGGGAATTGAAAGTGGAGACGAAGGAGAGTCAGGGCAGTGAGTTTATTATTATCCTTCCTGGTTGATATTGTAATGCTAATAAACCCATAGAGTTAGACGAGCTATCAATGTATTGTATGTAAGCATTATTCAAAATCACCCAAATCGTAACATTTATTTGGTTAAATGAAGTATTTTCGAGTAATGCCGGTTTTAGACCAATTAACAGTGATTCGGAGTAACGATTTTTTTTCGGAAATATCAGAGGATGATTTTAATTCTATGAACATCATCCACCATTTTAAAGAAACTCCAAAAGGTGATTTTATTTATTTTGAAGCTCATTTACACAATTCATTGTATTTCCTAAAGGATGGATTTGTAAAAATTGGCTTTTACAATGAACATGGCGAAGAGGTGATTAAAGATATTATTGGTAAGGGGGATGTTTTTGGACAGTTTACTCTTTTACCCAAAAATCTGGAAGGAGAATTTGCACAGGCACATAAGAGCGACGTCAGCCTTTGTATGTTTAAAGTAGAAGCTTTCGAGCAATTATTGCGACAGAACCCGCATATTGCCATGAAATTTACAAAACAACTTGGTGAAAAAATGATCAAGGTTGAAAATCGAATGTTGAATTTATTGCATAAAAGTGTAGCAGAAAGATTACAATATTTTTTATTGAATTTAACGCGCCAATTCCCAGGACACTTATTAGGAGAAAGATTTTCTATGGAGACTATTTTTACTCACGACGATATTGCCCGTCTGATTGGCAGCAGCCGACAAACAGTTACAACTCTGATCAATCAATGGGAAAAACAAGGAGTAATTAGCTTTTCTCGTCATTTGTTTATTATTCCGGATATTAAAAAGTTGCAAAAGACTTTAAGTATTGGTTAGCAGAATATACACCATGTATTTTTTTGTCAGATACCCGACCAAAAAACAGAAAATTAATTTGCACTTTTAATAATAAAATATAGAAAATGAAAAAGTTACTAATGATTTCTTTACTCATTCTGATTACAGAAAGAATAATAGCACAAGAAGCTTTATCGTTAAAGGCAAATAAAAAACAGCTAGATATAGGTGTTGGTTTTGGAAGTGGACAAACAGGGATTTCAACCAGCTTTATACACAACTGGCATTTAGGGAGTAAGAAAAAATTTTTTCTAGGTGCAGGTGCCCGATTTACAAATCAGTTTGGTAAGGATATTTATTATCAATCAGCACCGGCAAGTTTGGCTGAAGAAGCCGCATCAACCGACTCTATATTTATCAATAGTCCTTCAGTCAGTTCATTTAATGCTGTTATAAATTTAGGATACCGGTTTTCTGAAAAATTTCAGGTTGGGTTTAACATTGACGCAATTGGGTTTTCATTTGGAGGCAATAAAAATGCTAGATTCTTAGGAAATGGAAATACACAGTCTACAACTGCCAAACCCACGAACTTCAATATTCTTCTGGTAGGAAATAATGATCAGGGTGCGCTAAATTCGCAATTTTATCTTCAATACCATTTTAATAAAAAGATAGGTTTCAAAGCGGCCTACCAATACCTTTTTACAGAATACACAACTGCAACAGAAGTACAGGTTTCACCTAATCGTAATGACAGGTTTCGTAACAAAGCATCACAGGTGTATTTGGGATTAGTCATTTTATTATAATGGATAATCTATTAATTATTAGGCGAACTGTGCAATGACCATTTGAGCACAACTTTTTTAATTTTCACTGGTAATGTGTTTTTTCAAGTTAAAAAATAAAAAAATTGCTACTTTTTTTTTGAAGGAAAGTATTTTCCTGTTATTAGGTTTAATTTTTGCAATTCAATTAAAAGCACAAGAGGATAGTTTGATATGGTTTCGTGATTTTGCTAAAAAAAATCGAGTTTCTTTATATGCTGGAAATTTCAGTCGGTCAATACAAATTGAAACATCACAAAAAGAAAATAAGGAAAAGTCTGTTCGATTTTCTCCCAACTCTTTTGCATTTGTAGGCGTAAATCTACAATTCAAAAAATTATTTGTATATCTTGAAACAGCCATACCTAACACACATAAATTAAACGCGGATCAATCTGATGTAAAAGGATATGCGTTGTTTTTGAGTAATTTTAAAAAAGAATGGGGTTTTACCGCTTTTGTGGCATACAACAATGGTCTTTTAATGGGGATTGATAATAAACCGCTGTATGTGAACCGCAATGACATTCGCCGTTTCTCATTTGGGTTTCACCATTATAAAATATTTAATTCGAAACGGTTTTCTTATGTATCACCAAATTCAGGAGCTAATCAACAGGTGCGCTCAGCAGGATCACCCATGCTGCTCACTACACCTTATTTCAGCCTACTTCAATCTAATAATAGTTTGCTTACTGCTGATATAAGTAGTTATCATTTTAATGGATGTGCCGATCCAGTTCGTTCTTTACAATTGTTATCCCTTCAGGTAAAACCCGGTTATATTTACAATTTTGTTTGGGGCGGAGGAAAGTATTTCTTTTCACCTTCTGCATATGCCGGCATTGGGGCCGAGTATCATGTTTTGAAAAAAAACAATGATCAACTTAATGACTTCAATCTGAATATTGGATATCGGATTAAAATTGTAGCAGGTATTAACAATGACCGTTATTACATAACAGCAGAATGGCTGAGGGAATCTTCTCGTTCCTTTTTATATGGGAGCCAATTAAAAAATACTTATCAAGAAATGAGTTTAAATGTTGGAGTACGATTTTAAATAGTTGGCTGTTTGGTTATTAATTTTTCCAAACAGCGCCAATACCAGCTTCCCAACAGAG
>JANOQC010000151.1:0-16378 GCA_031422175.1 Sphingobacteriia bacterium
AGTTGTTTCTAGAAACAAGGGTAAGAATGTTGTTGTTATGAGTTTGGAGGAATATAATAGTATCCAAGAAACCATCTATCTCAATAGTACGTCTGCTAATAGAAAAAGATTGGAGTCCGCAATTGATAGAGTAGAAAATGGAAAGCTCCTTCAAAAAAAATTAATTACTAAATAATGAAACTTCTTTGGGATGAAAGTGCTTGGGAAGATTATTGTTATTGGCAAACAATAGATAAAAAAATGTTGTTTCGAATCAACGACCTGATTAAGGATATTTTGAGATCTCCATTTAAAGGAATTGGAAAGCCTGAACCTTTAAAAGGAAATTTGGCAGGTTGTTGGAGTAGACGAATCAATGACGAACATCGGTTGGTGTATAAAGTAAAAGAAGAAAGTATATATGTACTACAATGTAGATTTCACTATAATTAACAAGCCTTCCGAATTAATACTTCCCATACCCCTTACACCATTTCTTCAATCCACATTCCGAACATTTAGGGTTTCTTGCAACACAGGTATATCGACCATGTAATATCAACCAATGATGTGCGCGATGTACATGCTCTGCGGGAATATTTTTAATCAATTCTTTTTCTACGGCCAAAGGAGTGGTTGCTTTGGAACTCACCAATCCCAATCGATGGCTTACCCTGAACACATGCGTATCTACAGCCATATTGGGTTGCTCATCTATTACGCTGGTTATTACATTGGCTGTTTTACGTCCTACTCCTGGCAATTGAACTAACTCATCTACTGTCATAGGAACTTCTCCGCCAAACTTTTCCAATAACATATTGGCCATGCCAATTAAATGTTTGGTTTTATTATTGGGATAAGAAATGCTTTTGATCAATAGGAATAAATCATCGAAACTGGCTTTCGACATTTTTTGAGGACTAGGGTATTCTTTGAATATACTCGGTGTTGTTAAATTTACCCGCTTATCGGTACACTGCGCGGAAAGAATGACGGCCACCAATAATTGAAAAGGACTGTCATATACCAATTCGGTTTCTGCAATAGGTGTGGTTACAATAAAATAATTGATTACCTGCGCATAGCGTTCCTTCTTTATCATGATTGAAGATAATATTTTGGTTTGTATCAACCCGGCAAAAATTATTTTGAAACTAATAGAAATTCAATTAACTTTGAATTTCAAAGCACTTTTATGAGCACAAATTCCACCCACTTAGCTGACATTAGCGATATTAAAAAAATGATGGAAAAAAGTAGTCGATTTATTAGTCTGAGTGGTCTGAGCGGAATTGCAGCAGGGCTCTGTGCCTTAATTGGGGCATATTATGCATATCCTTTGGTGAATGCATACAATAGTTCAATAAGTAATAGAGCGCTAATACAAAAGCAATATCAATCATCTTTTGAAGCAGGTGTTGGTTTGCTGGAATCTCCATTATTTCAAATGGCTGTTTATACGTTTATAGCTGCTTTATTGCTTTCTTTCTTTTTTACGTATTTAAGAAGTAAAAAAACCAATACACCACTATGGGGATCTGTAGCAAAAAGATTGATCATTCAAGTTGCTATTCCAATGGTTGCAGGAGGGATTTTTATTTTGCATCTAATAGAACAAAACGCGTTAACATTAATTGCTCCTTGTTGCCTTATTTTTTATGGATTAGCCCTGATCAATGCAAGTAAATTTACAACAGCAGAAATTAGGTATCTAGGATATGGTCAATTGCTTATTGGTTTGATTAGTCTGTGGTTTCCGAGGATGGGAATCTACTTCTGGTCCACCGGTTTTGGAATCCTACACCTTTTTTACGGAGTCATTATGTGGTATAAATATGAAAGATAAGAATACATTGAAGTACGTTATATGAACCCAATAGCACAATTAAATAAATTCTTTGATAGTCGAATTCGACTTGGCATCATGAGTTCGCTCATGATGAATGAAGATATTAGTTTCAATGAATTAAAAGAGTTGATGCAAATCACTGACGGAAATTTGGCTAGCCATATAAAGGCCCTTGAAGAAAATGGATTGCTAAAAGTGAATAAAGGGTTTATTGGCAGAAAAACAAATACACTATATTCTATAACAAAATTGGGCGAGAAGACTTTTAAGTTGCATATTCAAGCCCTTGAAAATATCATTAAAGCAAGCAAATAATTTTTTTAACTTTTTACTTTGAAAAACAAAGCACTTTTAAAAATTAAATCATGAACAAAACATTTATTAAAGCCATCATTACTGCAGTGCTAGTATTAGCCTTGCTGATCCCTACTGCATTTATACAAGAATTAATTACCGAACGCGAAAACCGACAACACGAAGTTTTAGCAGAGGTTAGTAATAAATGGAGTGGTCCGCAAACAATTACTACACCATATATTGTAGTTCCGTATTTAAGTATTGAAAAAAATGCGGAAGGGAAGGATATCACTAAGGAAAAGCAATTGATCTTTTTCCCAGAAAATCTTCATGTAAAAACGAACCTTACTCCAGAAATTCGGCACCGTTCTATTTACACTGTACTGCTTTATAGGAGTTTTTCTAGCATTTCGGGCGATTTTAAAATAAAACTTCCTGATGCTATTTCTATAAAAATGTTGCAACTACAAAAGGCAACATTTTGTATTGGGGTAGCTGATTTTAAAGGGATTGAAAATAAATCAGCAGTACATTTTAATAATGATTCTTTAGAAATGAATCCAGGTTTGCCGAGTAGTTTATTAGACTCTATTGGAATTTCAACCCCAATTCTATTAACAGAGGCCAATTTGACCAATTCGCTCCCATTTGCTACCACACTTCAAATAAAAGGCAGTGATCATATTAGATTCACTCCTTTTGCTGGGAAAAGCAGTTTTAAAATGAGTTCAGTTTGGAAAACTCCTGTTTTTGATGGTAATAGCTTGCCAGATAATCACATAGTAAATGATAGCGGATTCAAAGCAAATTGGATATTTAATAAAACCAATCTTCCTTTTGGAACTGTTTTAAATAATACTAAAATTGATAAACATCAATTTTCTTTTGGATTGAATATGGTTAATCCTTCTAACCATTATACCAAAACGATGCGTTGTGCAAAGTATGCCATTCTTTTTATTGGACTAACATTAGCACTTTTCTTTACCATAGAAATTTTACAAGCTAAACCCATGCACCCAGTACAATATATATTAATTGGATTTGCTTTGGTTATATTTTTTACCCTTTTACTTTCTATTGGAGAGTTTATAATCTTTAATTTGGCTTTTATCATTGCTGCGGCAGCAACAATAGCATTGATTACTTTGTTTGCCTATAATCATTTCAAAAAGTGGAAGACAGCGGGCTTATTTGCACTTGTTTTAACTATGCAATATACTTTCATTTTTATATTGATTCAAATGGAAGATAAAGCATTATTGATTGGAAGTATTGGGTTATTTATAGTCTTGGCCTTCATCATGTTTGCCACCAGAAAGTTAAACTGGTATGAATCGAATTTGCCAAAAAATTAAAAATTAAATGAAGTATGGGGTAATAAAAATATTTTTTTATTGCCCCATCTTTTTAGCAGCGTACGCTAATATTGTTTTAATCGACTGCTTTGATGGAGATTGTAGTCTTAGTTTATCTAATTGATCCACTGAACGTTGTAAAACTTCTAGACGATTTTTTAAATCATTATCTTCTTTAATAGATTGATTGATAGCAGCCGTTAATGCAGGTGTGCAATCTTTGTATATATACATAATTAATTCCTCTTCTTTAAATTTCTTCATATGCAGTGATCTGCGTGAATAAGAGGATACGGCGCTTTTATTAAACGAGCGCATTGGAATAATATTGTAATAATTTTTTGGGAGCAGGCGGAAATATCGCCCAACGTTCTTTGAGCTATTTTATTTTTTAGCAGCAGTAGAATCTTCAAAAATATAAATGTCTTCTCCGTCTTTTTTCATAAGGTACCTTTCACGAGCATACTTTTCAAGCGCGGCAGGGCTATTTTGCAAATCACCCAATTCTTTGCGAGTCTTGTCTATTTCTTGTTGGTAGTATGCTTTCTTTTGCTCTAATTTATGCAACTCATCCCTTCGTTCTTTTTGTTGAAAATAATCTCGTTGATCGATGAATAACATCCATACAATAAAAAAAATACCCGCAAGCAGGAATTTATTGGTAATGATGGGGATGATTTTTTTCATACTAGTAAAAAAAATTGGCAGATAAAAGTAATCAGAAACCTTTATCTGCCAATGGATATTTAATGCACAACTGTTTGTAGTTAATTATTTACCGAATTTAATTTTTCCTTTCGGATAAATCCCTGTGCTGCCAAGCATTTCCTCTATACGAATCAATTGATTGTATTTAGCAATACGATCGGTACGAGAAGCAGAACCAGTTTTAATTTGTCCGCAATTTAATGCAACAGCCAAATCAGCAATGGTAGTATCTTCTGTTTCCCCACTTCTATGACTCATAATGGTATTGTAACCATTATGTTGAGCCAATGAAACTGCATTGATGGTTTCTGTAATAGTTCCGATCTGGTTTACTTTTACTAATAAGGCGTTGGCAATATTTTTATCCAATCCTTGTTGAATACGGTCTACATTGGTTACAAATAAATCGTCTCCCACCAACTGGCATTTGCTTCCAACAGCCTGTGTCAATGCTTTCCAGCCATTCCAATCGTCTTCTGCCATTCCATCTTCAATTGAAACAATCGGGTATTGCTTCACCCATTTTTCCCAGAATTTGACCAGTTCATCACTGCTCAATGCTTTTCCGCTGCTCTTATGGAATACATATTTTTTCTTCTTTGCGTCCCACAATTCACTATTGGCAGCATCCATAGCAATTACAATCTGAGAACCTGTTTTATATCCTGCAGCTTGAATAGATTCTAAAACTGTTTCAATCGCTTCTTCATTGCTTTGAATGTTAGGTGCAAAACCTCCTTCATCACCTACATTGGTACTAAATCCTTTTTTCTTTAACACCGATTTGAGCGTATGAAAAATCTCCACACCCCAACGCAATCCTTCACTAAAAGATGGAGCACCAACAGGCATAATCATAAATTCTTGAAAATCAATTTTATTATCTGCATGTGCACCACCATTTACAATATTCATCATTGGCATTGGCAATGTTTTTGCATTGGTGCCTCCAATATATCTGTATAATGGTAAGCCAGCTTCTTCTGCAGCTGCTTTAGCAACAGCCATACTCACTGCTAATATTGCATTTGCGCCTAGTTTCCCCTTATTGGGTGTGCCATCTAAATCAATCATGGCTTGGTCAATTGCAGCTTGTTGAGTTATATCATAACCAACAATAGCCTCAGATATAATATCGTTTACATTTTTCACTGCTTTTAGCACTCCTCTACCCACATATTTTTTCTTATCGTTATCACGTAATTCAACCGCTTCGTGAATACCTGTGCTTGCGCCACTAGGTACAGATGCTCTACCCATTGCACCGTCGTCGGTCAATACTTCTACTTCAACTGTAGGGTTTCCTCGGCTGTCTAAAATTTGTCTGGCATGTACTTCAATGATGTAGCTCATTTTAAAGTTATTTGTTATTAAGTTATTGGTTAGTTCTTGTTGATTCCAAAGTAAAGGTAAGCAATATGTGGTTTATACACTTAAAGCCTTTGTTAAGTCTGCAAAAACTGCTTCCAAAGGCTTACTGGATTTGAGTTTAGCTAAATTATCGTCAGCAACAATATTGCCTTTGTGAATGATTATTACTCTATCGCAAATAGCTTCTACTTCCTGTAAAATATGACTCGAAAACAATACCGTTTTATTGACACCTTCTGCTTTAATTAAGTTCCTGATTTCTATAATTTGATTGGGGTCTAAACCACTAGTTGGTTCATCTAAGATCAATACTTCTGGTTGATGAATGAGGGCAGCAGCTAAACCCACTCTTTGTTTGTATCCTTTAGAGAGTTGATTAATTTTTTTATGTTGCTCAATGGTAAGACCAACTTTTTGAATGATATGGTCGATTGCACTTACATCGTTTATTTGATGAACACTGGCAATAAAAGAAAGGTACTCTTTCACATACATATCCAAATACAAGGGGTTTGCTTCAGGCAAATAGCCAATTTTTTGTTTGCAAGAAATGGGGTGTGCTGCAATGTTTTTTCCGGTAATCAATACTTTTCCTTCATTTGGTTGAAGGTAACCTGTGATCATTTTTAAAGTGGTACTTTTTCCAGCTCCATTGGGTCCTAAAAATCCAACAATTTCTCCTTTGCCGATAGTAAATGAAATATGGTTCACTGCCTTTTGTTGTCCGTAAAATTTAGTGAGCCCAACTACTTCAATCGACATAATATTTCTTTGATTCAAAAATAATCAAATTCTTGTTTTTGCTTTGTTAATTAAACCTTGTCGTATTCACCTTTTAAAGCATAATACCCAAAAATCATTAATCCACCTGCGATTGGGAGAAATACTATACCAAATACAGCCCACTGAATGGTAGTGTCTATGCCTGGTTTGGCGATAATTTGGGAAGCAGCTGTTTTAATTAAATAATACATGGCTACAGGACCAAGTAGTATCCAAATAATGCCTGCATATTTTTTTAGTTGGTTCATGATGATATTAATTTTATACTTCTATAGGAGGGTCTATTTTATTTTGAATATATAAAGTGCCAATCACTAAACAGATTGCAGCAACAATAATGGGATACATTAATCCAGCGAGTTTATCGTTGGTGTAAATTGTAGTGAGTAATGTGGCAATGAAAGGGGTTAGTCCTCCAAATACGCCATTACCAATATGATAAGGCAAAGACATAGAAGTGTACCTGATTTTGGTAGGAAATAACTCCACTAAAAATGCTGCTATTGGTCCATAAACCATGGTAACATATATGATCATGATAAAAACAATCCCAACCATTTTCCAATAATCGGCACTACCTACTTTTTTAATAACTACAGGGGTTGATGCTTTGATTTGTTCTTGTCCACTTGCATACAATGTGTCTGTTGAAGTTTCTGTTAACTGCATTCCATTTTCAAATTGATGAATGGATGTATGTGTAAGTAATGTGTCATTATTTTTTAAAATTGTTCGCTCATTTTGCACTGTTTTTTGTTCAACCAATTCAATTGAATTTTTTTGGTCAGTAATTTTTAATAATTGACCAAATAAAAACTGGTAAGAAATAATCGCTAAAAACATTCCTCCCAACATAATCCATTTTCTGCCTATTTTATCACTCCATGCGCCAAACACTACAAAGAAAGGAGTGCCCATAAGAATAGCCCAAATGATTAAAGTACGTGATTGTTCAAAATCTATTTTACATACATTTTCTATAAATGATTGAGCATAAAATTGACCCGTATACCAAACCACGCCTTGCCCCATAGTAGCACCAAACAATGCCAATAAAACCATTTTTAAATTGGTCTTGTGGCCAAAACTTTCTTTGATAGGATTAACGGAAGTTTTACCGCTTGCTTTAAGTTCTGTAAAAAGCGGAGACTCTTTCATCTTAAGTCGAATATATATTGATACAACAACCAATAATATAGAAACCAAAAAAGGAATACGCCAACCCCAATCGTTGAATTTGGCAATTGATTTGGCAGCATTGGCATCCAATGAATGACGCGTTAATAAAATCACTCCCAAGGAAACAAATAATCCCAAAGTAGCAGTTGTTTGAATCCATGAAGTGTAGAAGCCTCTTTTGTGTTCAGGTGCGTGTTCAGCTACATAAGTGGCAGCTCCACCATACTCTCCCCCTAAAGCCAAGCCCTGTAATAATCGCAATAATAAAACCAATATAGGGGCTGCATATCCGATGCTATCAAAACCTGGGATTAGGCCTATTGCAAATGTGGAACCACCCATAATTACGAGGGTGAGTAAAAATGTATGTTTTCTACCTATCAAATCGCCCAATCGCCCAAATACCAAAGCTCCAAAAGGCCTTACAATAAATCCTGCAGCAAAAGTGGCCAAAGTAGAAAGTAAAGCGGCTGTTGGATTTGTTTTTGGAAAAAACTGACTGGCTATTACCGTGGCCAAACTTCCAAAAATGTAAAAATCATACCATTCAATCAAGGTTCCCATAGAGGAAGCAGTAATTACTTTTCGGAGTGTCTTTGTTTCATTCATGTTCTTCAATGAATCATCAACTTACGCCAATATTAGCAGATTGCCAAGCAAGTATTGCCGTATATTTATAGCTGAAATTTTATTTGCAATGAGTTATCCTTATCAAATTAAGAGTTTTGAGGAATACAAATCAACCTATCAAAAAAGTATAGAAAATCCTGCAGCATTCTGGGAAAGTATTGCCGAACATTTTACCTGGAAGAAAAAATGGAATTCTACTGCCGATGTATTGAATTGGAATTTTACCGAACCAAAGGTAGAATGGTTTAAAGGTGCTAAATTAAATATTACAGAAAATTGTTTAGATAGGCATTTATTAGATAAGCCCAATCAGCCTGCCATAATTTGGGAACCCAATTCTCCTGATGAACAAAGTAGAATTTTAACTTATAAAAAACTGCACGAAAAAGTTTGCCAGTTTGCGCATGTGTTAAAAAATAATGGAGTTGAAAAAGGAGATCGGGTATGCATTTATATGGGAATGATTCCACAGTTGGCTATTGCAGTGTTAGCATGTGCTCGCATAGGAGCTATACATAGTGTGGTTTTCGGAGGTTTCTCTGCACAAAGTATTGCTGATAGATTAGAAGATGCACAAGCTGAATTTATAATTACTTGTGATGGGGCATATAGGGGTGCAAAAGATATTCCGTTGAAAGAAGTGATTGATGATGCACTGATAGGCAACAAAAAAGTAAAACGAGTAATTGTAGCTACAAGAACTAGAACGCCTGTATCAATGATAAAAGGGAGAGATGTTTGGTGGGAAGATGAAATGCAGCATGTAGAAGATGCGGGGCTTCATTTTATTGAAGCCGAAGAAATGGATGCAGAAGATCCATTATTCATTTTATATACTTCAGGTAGTACAGGTAAACCAAAAGGAGTAGTGCATACTTGTGGTGGATACATGATTTATGCCAACTATACTTTTGTAAATGTTTTTCAATACCAACAAGGTCAAATTCATTTTTGTACTGCAGATATTGGTTGGATTACTGGGCATAGTTATATTTTATATGGTCCATTAAGTGCAGGTGCAACTTCTTTGTTGTTTGAAGGAGTGCCTACTTTTCCGGATGCAGGTAGATTTTGGGATATTGTAGATAAATTCAAAGTAAATATTTTATATACTGCACCAACAGCTATAAGAAGCTTGATGGGATTTGGTTTAGGACCTTTGCAAGGAAAAGATTTGTCTTCATTAAAAGTTTTGGGAACAGTAGGGGAGCCCATTAATGAAGAAGCATGGCATTGGTATGATGAATATGTTGGAAAGAAAAAATGTCCGATAGTAGATACTTGGTGGCAAACAGAAACAGGTGCCTGTTTAATTAGTAATATGGCTGGAATCACTCCAGCAAAGCCAAGTTGGGCAACATTGCCAATGCCAGGTGTGCAAATGATTTTAGTAGATGAATATGGAAAAGAAATTATTGGAGAAGCAGGTCAAACTGTTTCAGGAAATTTATGTATCAAAGCACCATGGCCAGGTATTTTAAGAACTACATATGGTGATCACGAAAGATGCCGAACCAATTATTTTGCAACATACGACAACTTGTATTTTACAGGTGATGGAGCATTGCGAGACAAGGAGGGTAATTATAGAATCACCGGTAGGGTAGATGATGTATTGAATGTTAGTGGCCATCGAATTGGAACTGCAGAAGTAGAAAATGCATTGAATATGCATGCAGGAGTAGTTGAAAGTGCAGTGGTAGGCTATCCACACGATGTAAAAGGGCAAGGCATTTATGCATATGTTATTTATCAGGGGTCGCATGCACAGAACACGCATGGCACAGGCGATTTGGTAAGAAAAGATATTTTACAAACAGTTACTAGAATGATTGGCGCCATTGCCAAGCCCGATAAAATTCAGTTTGTTAGTGGCTTACCTAAAACAAGAAGTGGCAAGATCATGCGCCGCATTCTGCGCAAAATTGCCGAAGGTGAAACAGAAAATTTGGGTGACACTTCAACCCTCTTAGATCCAGGAGTAGTGGAAGAAATTAAGCATGGAAAGATATAATTATAGATTGGCCCTTAATGCTTTACCGCTTCTGGTTGAATTTTGAACGCCGTTCTCTACTTCAATTTGACCGTTCACAATCACATATTTAAACCCAACACTGTATTGATGGGGTTGATCGTATGTAGATAAATCATTGACTGTTTTTTCATCAAATAAAACAATGTCTGCAGCAAATCCTTCGCGCAATAAACCTCTATCTGTTAATTTGAATTTTTGTGCAGGCAATGATGTCATTCTGCGTATGGCTTCTTCTAATGAAATTATTTTTTGCTCTCGTACATATTTACCCAAAACTCTTGCATTGGTTCCATATCCACGTGGATGAGGTGCGCCTTGTTTGTATACTCTAATGCCCGCATCACTCGCAAACATATTGAATGGATACCGCATAATAGCTTGAACATCGGCATCACCCATTCCATGAAAAACCATACTAGCTCCACCTTTTTCCATCATTTGAATAACGGTTTCCGCTTCAGCGGAAGCCTTGTGTTTATTGCCTTTCATCAAATTTACTGCTTCAATACTTTTTCCATTATAAGAAGTGTCTGCTTTAAATGTGGCAACCACAGGATAACTAAAATGTGATAATTTTCTTTTCTTGAGTTTTTTGAGCATATACGAAATCACTTCTTTTCTAATTGCTGGATTCGCCAACCTTGCTTTGATAGAATCTTGTCCATCAGCCAAAATCCAATCAGGTAATAGGGTTCCTAAGTTAGTGCTACTCGCAGTGTATGGGTATTGATCGATAGTTATATCTAACCCTTCTTGGCGTGCTTTGATAATCATGGGAAGAGTTTCTCTACTTCTTCCCCAGTTTTGCTGGCCACTTAATTTAAAGTGAGAAATCTCTACAGGAATATTGGCCAATCTTCCAATGCTTATAGCTTCTTCAATTGCTTGTGTTACACTATCACCTTCATCGCGCATATGACTTGCATAAACCCCATTGTATTTAGCGGCAACTTTTGCCAAGCGAACTATTTCCTCTGTTTTGGAATAGGTACCAGGAATATAAATTAGGCCAGTAGAAAGACCAACAGCACCTTCTCTCATGGCTTTATCTACGATGGCTTCCATTTTTTGCATTTCTGTTTCCGAAGGATCTCGATTGGCAGAACCCATGGCAGCTTTGCGAACATCGTTGTGCCCAATCAGTGTAGCTACATTAATAGCCAATTGCAAGCTGTCGAGCATATTGAAATAAGTACTGAGATTTACTTTAGAACCACCACAGTTTCCTGTAACTACAGAAGTAACTCCATCGTAAATAAAATTAGAGGCAAGTGGATTATTTTTTTCATCACCTTCTATATGGGTATGCACATCTATAAATCCTGGGGAAATGATTAATCCAGTAGCATCAATAGTTTTAGCTGCTTGCCATTTGCTCAGGTTACCCATTTTTACAATCTTACCCTGTTGGATAGCAATGTCTCCTATGAACCAAGAGTTGCCAGTGCCATCTAAAATTTTACCGTTTTTAAGTAGTATGTCGGCAGTTTGTGCTTGAAGTGTAGCACTCAATAAGAGGCTGGCTGTAATTAAAAAAAGAAGAACAACTTTCATTTCAGGATGTCTTGGTCTAAAAATAATTTATATATAATGATACTGATTGGTGTAAAAACACCACAAATAGTAAAACCAATTGCTACATTAAACAGCTTGAATTTTCGAGAAGCTATTTGGCTAGTTATAACTGCCTGTTTTGCTAAATCCCTTTCATATTTTGCGTTTTCTTCAATACAACCATAAGATAATTTAAGGTTTTCTAATAACTCTTCATGAGTCATATGCGCAATTGTTGCAAAAAACAAAGGGTTATCGTTTATAGGAAGTGATAAATCAAGCGCTTTATGTTTAATTTTTGCTATCAATGCTACAAAGCAAATAAAAATTGAAATGGCACACATGAAAATCACCCATAATGCATAGTAGTAAAAAAAAGAATTGGAACTGTCCAACCCAAGTTTTGTCAATCCAATAACAATTGCTGCATTAAATGCAATCAGCACTGTATTTTTTGTTTCACCAAATTTTACCATGTCAAAAGCATGGGTATAAAGTTTTTCGAGTATAGCAGTAATTGTCATAAGTATATTGGCTATTAAAGTATTGTAGCTAATCAAATATACAAAAATCTAACTTAATTACTTGAACTTACATTTCACCAACATATTTTATTTTCAATTAATCAATTACTTCATACCATCTATTTATATCTGCTTGTAAATGACCATTTGAATTGCGTTTCAGCATTTTTGCAGGCAATGTTTTTTCTCAGTAATTATCCCAAAGTTTTGAATTTATTCTGTTACAAAATCAACAAAAACTTTTGGTTTGATGCCATAGTTGTTACTCACTGATTTTAAAATGTGGGTTATAAATCAGTCCAATTACATTGCCAAACGGGTCTTTTAATGTTGCAGTCAAAAGGTCGTCACCTACACTGTAGGGAGGTTCGTTTTCAGTTGCACCAATGCTAATAAGTCTGTTATATGTGCTGGTGATGTCGTTCACGCCCCAATAGGATACAACGCTTTCTGCTTTTTCAGTTGCTGGTTTTTCGTCAGGTTGCAGACCTAATTCATAACCACCAATATTAAAGCCTATATAAAATGGTTCGTCAAAGTATGGTTCAGTCAAAAAGGCTTTTGCATACCATTCTTTTGCTGTGGTCATGTTGTCCACTTTGTAAATTGTTGTTCTAAGTCCGAGCATTTTATTTGGGTTGTTGTTGCGTTACACAATGAATCATTCCACCATTTGCATATAAGTTTCTAACATCAATTCCTACAACTGTTCTCGTTGGGTACAATGATTGAATTTTTGCATTTGCAATTGCATCATTTGGGTCATTATAGTTTGGTACTAGTACTTTTGTGTTTGCAATATAATAGTTTACATACGAACCTTTGTAACCTAAGTTTGTTCCATAAGTTGTTAGAACATTATTCTGTGTCAAAGGTAATTTTAATAGAGTGTAAGTTGTTCCACTTATATTTTTTGAAGCATAGAGTTTGTCAATATCTGTTTTCTTTACATCATAATCTAACAAGTCATTTTGTGCCATTGTTACAATGGTATTTTGATTTCCAAACCTCGCAAAACCGTCAATGTGTTGGTCTGTTATTTCAAGTCCTGCAACACCGTCTAACCAAATAAAATTTGTTACGCCTAAATATTTTGTAAAAATTTTCTCTGCTTTTGCTTGTGTCATTCCTGCATTTCTATTGTTGTTTAGAATAGCACTTTTAGTTGCCAACAATGTTCCGTTTCCATCAATTTCTATTGCTCCACCTTCGTTTGTCATAACAGCATTCAGGTCAATTTTTGTTATGCCTTGGTCAGTAGCAATTTTAGAAGGTATTGCATTGCAATTTGAAAATTGCGCTTTTTTACCCCAACCATTAAAACCCCAATCTTCAATTACCAAAGCGCCTGTTTTGTCTTTCACAAAAATTGGTCCATTATCTCTTGCCCAAACATCGTCAGTTTGATAAATTTTAAAATCAATATTTGTCATTGGAACACTTGCCGCACTTAACAAACTAATTATTCTGTTTTTTTCTGTGTTATCATAAGCAATAAGGTGAACTTTCTCACTTGATACCAATTCCTTTGTCATAGAAATCCAAGTTGCATCAATTCTATTGCGATAAGTTACTCCATATTGATATTGATGACCCCATTGCAGCCAAGTTCCTTCGTGTGGTGAACTTTCCTCTGGCATTGTGTACAATATTTCAGGTGTAGTTGTTGGTGCATTATCTTCTGTCTTAGCACAAGATGATATAATTGCCAAAATTGCTATAAGAAAATAATTCATTCTTTGCATTTGTAGTTATTAATTTATTAGTTGACCAAGCGTTGCGTTAGATAATTGAACCGGCTTCTATATTTACGCCCAACGGCTATGCTTTGTGTAGTTTGGGAATTCATTGCTTGTCCTGCCCAGAACTGCTGCCCAATAAAAAATAAAATTACATGATAACAACTAAAAATCCAACAGAATTCCGTCTGTCGAAACAACTGCTGATAGCGAACTAAAGCCGAAGTGTACAACGTTCAGCCACTCTTGCATCATTACTCATGTTAGTAGCAGGTGTTCTTTTATCGTCAAATTTCGTTATAGAATGTCCACTTTAGGTTTAAATTTTCTTTAGCTGCGTATTCTTTTATTTTTTGCCTAATCGGTTGTCTGTGTTCTACACCACATATAAACAATGCTTTGTCGAATGGATATTGTTTGCTGTAATTGTAAATGTTTCTTAGCATTTCGTTTTCTCTTTTGTGGTGAAGAGCCTTTTCTGCTTTATGTTCGTTTAACAACTTTACATTATTTATTTCTGTCAAAACGGTTACTTCAATATTGTTTATTCTTCTTAATATTTCTGTGCATTCATTACTATTAATGAAATTATAACCTTTTTGATTAAGCATTAGTAATTTCTGATTCCATATGTCTTGGTATTCTGTGCTACTATCCCAAATAACTTGTGCATCACTTAAAAGGTCAGTTTCATTTATTGTGTAATTGTCAACAGGAAAATGTTTGATAGGATATTTTTGTAAATACTGTTTGATTGTAATAGCTTCTACAGTTTGTGGTTGATAACTTTGGGAATAAATTATACCAAATCCGTCATAAGAAAGTTCTTCAAAAATTACTTCTGGTTGTAACTCCTCAATGATTTTGTACAATTCATTAGGGTTGACTTTACCTTGTATTTTATGGAATGAGGAAAGTAATGTAATGTTTACATATCTTTTTTGTCTGAGTAAAAATCAATTTCGTTTCGGAATAATTTCAGTTAAACAACGGGTTATAGCTTGTCTGATATCATCTGCTTCCGTTTCACCTTGTCCTTCTGCAGTGCATGAACATATTAATGTATTTGATTTAGCCGAAATGAATTGGATTGTCACCTCAATAGTATAACCTCCTAATCCTGTTTTTCTTTTACCACTTTCACCATAGTTTACGATTATGGTTTCGGATTTCGATTCAGGTTTTATTTCAGGCAGTTTTATAAATCCTTCTTTTGATAATATTCCCGTTATCACATCACTTGGATTAACACTTTTACTTGAAGAATAATATTGTCCGATAATTGTAGCTCCTGAACTTGAGGTCAAGCTGGTTGTAGGAGAAATGTATATGTATTTATACTTTTCAATTGAATCATTCTTAATGCTTGTAGGTGGTTTAAGGGAAGCACAACTACTAACCAAATTGGTCATAAATAATAGTGTCAAAAAATTAATTACTTTCATTTGTCTGAATTTTATTGAAACTGTTTTGAGTTTCGGTATGTCACTTACCGCTTATTTCACCCTCACTTACTGTTGCTGATTAAAGCTATGAATTTGATTTTATATTCCAATGACCAACAAAGATCCTAGCAACTGGAACAAAAGCCGATGTTAGATTCTAAAGATGAAAGACTCATGACCTATGCCACCATATTGCCAAAGCCAATATGGAAAGGTTTTCATTATTTAAGATATTTTTTTATTTCTGATAGTTTAAAAGTAACTGCTGTACCACCTACGTTCATACAATTCCAGCTCAATCCAAATTCAACATTAAACCATACTTCATTGCCATTGAATGAAATACCCAATTCATTCATCTCATATTTTGGGATTGTATCAAAACCTATAAAACAGTCTTTTGTATTTGGGTCATTTAAATAATTTTTGAAATCGCTTTGAATTTTTTGATTTATGAGAGACAATAATTTCTCTTGATGCTGATTGAATATTTCGGAATTATTAGCTTTAATAAATCTTTTATTTACTTTCTTATATACTTTATACTCATGACTATACCGACCACTATAATCTGGGTTTCCTATATCGATAATTTTAAAGTTTTTCAGAATGCAAGTCGTAATAAGTATTGGGTCCGTACCATATTCATTTTTCTTCTTCTTTTCGGAACAAGTGATTTTTATATTTATGGAGTCACCTTTAATAAAAGAATTAGAAAAAATATGTTCTGTAGGATGAAAACTGCTGGCTTTGAATGTATTAAATGCAAATAAGAAAAATAGTATTAAATATTTATTGCTAATCATTTTTTCATATTTTGAATGAAAATTCCTGCCCATAACGGTTTCGGGCTTGGCGAAGGTGGCCATTTTCACCACAAATGTTGATGCAGAGCACTGAACAACCACTTTTGCCAAACCGCTT
>JANOQC010000152.1:0-2056 GCA_031422175.1 Sphingobacteriia bacterium
GCATTCATTTTTTGATCAAAAAAAGAGCCATGTGTAGAGATGATGATAACAGCTCCTGATTGAGTAATTCGATGTAATTCTTTTAACCAATGATCTTGGTCGTTCCCATGTATATGCGTGAAGACGGAAATGCCGAATACAAGGTTGAATAATTGAGTAGGATAGGGAAGCTGATTGTCTTCAATACTATCAAACAATACATTGTCAATATGTTTTCTGCACCAATTGATTCTTTGTTGGTTAATGTCGGCACCGTAACAAATTACATTTGGAATAATAACTGGTATATGCTGAATTACCCTGCCTACACCACAACCCCAATCCAGTATATGTGGTGAATCATTATTTAAAAATGTACTGCTCCATTCCAACATTTCCTTTGCTGCTAAAAATCCGTCGGAAAAGTATAGTGCATAATTTACTTTAAATGTGTCAAAGAGATCTCTGTCAGATGGAATTGAAAAAGCGAGGTTTCTTTTTTTATGTCGTAGATTTTGAACTAAAAAATATATTTGTTGTGAGCGAAAATGTATTTGGCTTAACCATGTTTTTGATACAATAAGTCGTAGCATTTTTTGTATAGTATATGTGCGTTTTTCCATTCTATTCGGGTAAATATAACAAATAAAAAAGGCCCCGATTAATTGGGACCTTTTGAAATTTTTCTACTAATTGAATTATTGTTTCTCAGGGAACAATACGCCGTTAATTACATTTTTGCCATCGTAAATTAAGTTGGCTGTTTTTTTCAAATCATCAACTGAAATATCAGACACGATTTTTTCATAATTTAAAAAGCGTTGCGGATCGTTTTCCGAAAAATAAATACCTTGTAAAACGCCAGACCAGTATCGATTTTCTTTAACGTTTACGGTGTATTTTTCTAGTAAAGATTTTTTTACCTTATCCAAATCTTTTTGTTCAGGACCATTGGCTTTCACTTTTTCAATTTCTTCTGCGGCTGCTTTCTTTAATTTATCTACATTCTCTGGCCCACAAGGCAACTGCAAACCCATGGTATATCCTTGATAAGGATATTTATTAACTGATCCATTTATACCACCACTATAAATACCACCAATTTTTTCTCTTAAATCTTCAATGATTTTGATATTCAACACTTCATTGAGCATTTCTGTTTTTAATGCTAAGTCTTCAGAATATGTTACTTCGCCGGAATATACTGTATAGATGAAGCTTTTGGCTTCTTTACCTTTGTAGTAATTTATTTCTTTAACTCCACTAACCATACGTACTCCATTGTCAACAAAAGCACCTGTTTTTCCTTTTGATGGTAAACCACCAATGTAAGTAGCAAACAAAGGTTTCATAGCTTCAATATCAACGTTACCTACTAAAATAAAAGTAAATCCATTGGCATCACTTGTAAGTTCCTTGTAAATAGATAAAGATCTATCTAGATTGATTTTGTCGAAATATTCTGCTTTTGGAAAAATAGAGGGTGCTAAAGGATTTTGTGAATATGCTACCTTGTAAACAGAGTCGATAAATGCACTGGTTGGATCGGCCATCATAAACTGTACCTGTGATTTTTGTTTGTCTTTCCAACCATTAAATAATCCTTCATCTTTTCTTACATTGGTAAAGTATAAATACAATAGTTGGAACATCATTTCTGCATCCTTAATTGTACTTGTGCCACTAGCTCTAGCACTTAATGCATTGATACTTACATTGGCATTGGCATTTTTGCCAGCCATGAATTTTCTCAGATCAACTGGATTAAAATCACCAACACCCATTTGTTGAACTGCAGCAGTAGCATATGCTGCACTAAATTTATCTTCTATACCATAACTATTGGTGCCACCTTTTCTGAAACCGGTCAAAAGTATTTCATCCTGTTTAAAAGTGGTATTCTTGATAATCACTTTTGTACCATTGCTATATTGTAGTTCAGTATATCCTAGAGCATCATTCTTGGTTTCTTTAGTTAAAGTACCGGCAGTTGGTTTAGATTTTAATAAACTGGTTGCAATCGATTTTTCTTCATATGCCTTTATTGGTGCTTTACTAATAGTTTCAATAGCAGCTA
>JANOQC010000153.1:0-7374 GCA_031422175.1 Sphingobacteriia bacterium
CTATTCCAAACCAATCGGCAGTACGGATGATAGTACCTAAATTGCCAGGATCCTGAATTGTATCTAACAAAAGCGTTATTTTTTTCATGAGTGGCTTTATTAGTAAAAATGTAATAGTTGAAATTAAAAAAGATTCCCCGAATGAAGAATCTTTTTTATAACATGAAAAATATTTATGTTAATTCACTTTTGTTAATTTAATCAAATTAGTTGGCAAATGTAATGAAACTGGCGTACTACCTGTATTTATAACAATATCACCCGTTTTTACAAACCCTCTTTCTTTTAAAATATCAATTTGATCTTGAACAATGTCATCTACACTTTCCTCTTCAGAATAATGGAAAGCCCTAACCCCCCAGCTTAAGCTCAATTGATTTACCAATGTTTTCTCTTTAGTAAATATATACAATGGCGAAGAAGGTCTATAACTACTCAACATAAATGCTGTATATCCGCTTTGCGTCATGCCAATTAATGCGCTTGCTTCAACATCTTCTGCCATCTTACAGGCATTATAGCAAATTGCATCACTATGAAAAGAAGGAGAATGTGGTTGAGGTTTTAAATCTTCTGAACGATTGTATCGGTATTCTTTCTTTTCAACTTCTGCAATAATTTTTCTCATAGTTTCAACAACAAGGGTAGGGTAGTTGCCTGCAGCAGTTTCTCCGCTTAACATTACCGCATCAGCACCTTCTAATACAGCATTGGCAACATCGGTAATTTCGCTTCTATTTGGTTTTACTCTTTCCATCATACTCTCCATCATCTGTGTTGCCACAATAACCGGTTTTGCTCTATGTATACACTTACGGATTAATTCTTTTTGAATTAATGGAATTTGTTCTACTGGCAATTCAACTCCCAAATCTCCACGGGCTACCATTATACCATCGCTTTCTACAATGATGTCACGAATATTTACCAGTGCTTCTGGTTTTTCAATTTTCGCAATAATTTTAGTTTTACTATTTTTTTCGTCTAATTTACTTCTTAGAATAACAATATCTTTAACGCTTCTTACGAAACTCAAAGCCACCCAATCACATTTTTGTTCAATAATAAATTCTAAATCAGCTAGATCTTTTTCAGTTAATGCAGGCAATGATATTTTTGTATCTGGTAAGTTAATTCCTTTTTTAGAGGAGAGTATTCCACCTAATAATACCTGCACTTTTACGTCACCATTTTTTTCTATGCCACAAACTTTTACTTCTAATTTTCCATCGTCAATCATAATAATATTACCCAATGTAACATCTCCAGCAAGGTTGGGGTATGAAACATATATTTTTTCAAGCGTACCCACACACTTTTCATTTGTAAAGGTTAAAATGTCGCCAGCTTTTATTTCCAAGGCATTATTTTCTATTTCGCCAACACGTAATTTTGGGCCTTGTAAATCGGCTAGTATTGCAATATTATAAGGTTGTGTTTTGTTGATGCTTCTAATGTGCTCAATTATGGTTAATTTATCTGCATGGTTTCCATGAGAAAAATTCAATCTAAACACATTTACGCCAGCAATAACCAATTCCAATAATTTATCATATGTGTCGCAGGCAGGTCCAACTGTAGCAACAATTTTTGTTTTGTGTGCAACATGTTTTACACCTGCATCTTTATCCATATTTTTATGCAGGTATTTGTCGAGGTTTTTAGACATAATATTTTTTTAGTTTTTATTTACAATTTAGCTAGCTAGAATCTTAGCAATTCTAAACCAGTCTTCAGGTATCTTTTGTTTGGCTTTTACTGCTTTATCTAAGGGAGTGTAATGCATTTTGTTGTTTACAATACCCACCATTACATTGTGTTTTCCATGTATCAAACATTCAACTGCATGAAATCCCATCCTACTTGCAATTAACCGATCTAAACAAGAAGGAGCTCCACCTCTTTGAATATGGCCTAAGATACAAACTCTTGTATCAGCACTAGGAATTCTTCGTTTAATTATTGCAGCAATTTCGTTTCCACCTCCAAATTCATCCCCTTCTGCAACAACAACAAGATTCACCAGTTTATGCCTTCTTTCTTTTTCATTTAACGATTCAATCAATGCTTCAATATCAGTTTTTGTTTCTGGTATCAAAATATTTTCTGCTCCTGTTGCTATACCACTATGTAGTGCAATATAGCCAGCGTCTCTTCCCATTACTTCAACAATAAATAAACGATCGTGTGCATCAGCAGTATCCCTGATTTTATCAATTGCTTCAACGGCTGTATTTACTGCAGTATCAAAACCAATTGTAAAATCACTTCCAGCAATGTCTTTATCAATCGTGCCTGGTAAGCCAATACATGGGATATCAAATTCATTACTGAATTTTTGAGCTCCTTTAAAACTGCCGTCTCCACCTATTATTACCAAGCCGTCAATACCGCGTTTTTTTAGATTTTCATAGGCTTTTTTACGTCCTTCATACTCCAAAAAATCTTTACTTCTTGCAGTTTTTAAAATGGTTCCACCGCGTTGAATAATATTGGCAACCGAACGAGATTCCATTCTAATAATATCATCATCAATCATTCCACTATATCCTCGCATTACACCGTAAGCTTC
This sequence comes from Sphingobacteriia bacterium, assembly GCA_031422175.1. GTDB lineage: Bacteria > Bacteroidota > Bacteroidia > Chitinophagales > Chitinophagaceae > Sediminibacterium. Next base: position 2,573 of record JANOQC010000153.1, read on the forward strand.
TAACCCATGATAGGTTGCAGTTCTGATAACAGCTCTGATGGCAGCGTTCATTCCTGGGGCATCTCCACCAGATGTTAGCACGCCTATTTTCGACACTTTTTTTGATTCCATTGTATTAATCAATTCTCCTTAAAATGTAAGTTGTATTAAGCTCTATTTTATTGTGTAATGCATACACGGAGTATCAAATGTACGGAATTGAAATTTAATTTCCATTTGAAAAGACTATTTGGATTTTTTGTAGCATTGTATCATGAAAATATTGATAACAGGATCTAATGGTTTTTTAGCCCAACATTTATGTGTTTACTTCACTAAGAAGGGAATAGAAGTTCATGGAACATATAGAAATCAAACTATTTTACAATTGAATCCAACCATTCAATATCATTATTTAGAACTAACAGATGTTAGTACTGTTGAAAACTTAATAAATCTACTTCAACCAACAATTTTAATCCATACAGCGGCTATGAGTAAGCCGGATGAATGCAATAACAACCAAGAAGCTTGTTTAAAAAATAATGTAGAAGTAACAAAGTATCTATTGGATGCTTCTAGAAAAATGAGCGTACATTTTATCTATCTATCCACCGATTTCATTTTCGGTGAAAATGGTCCTCATGCTGAATCGGATCAACCAGATCCACTTAATTTTTATGGAACTAGTAAATTGATGGCAGAGCAATTAGTTAAATCTTCATCAATTAAATATACAATTGTTAGGCCTGTCTTTATTTACGGATCCGCATGTGAAGGAATGCGTTCAGGTTTTATTCAATGGGTTGCTCAACAGTTAAAAGCAGGTATTCCAATTAAAGTAGTAAATGATCAGTTTAGAACACCAACATATGTTGAAGACATTTGTAAAGGAATAGAACAAATAATTATTCAACAAAAAGGGGGAGATTTTCATTTAGCTGGAAGTGAAATTTATACACCTTATATGATGGCTATAAAAGTGGCTGAATTGCTAAACTTAAATGTATCCTTAATTGAAGCCGTTACCAGTGCTAATTTTCCTGAGCCAGTTCGTAGAGCAAAAAAATCAGGATTAAAAATTGATAAAGCTGTTTTAGAACTCAATTACAAGCCACATTCTTTTGAAGAGGGGATTCGTAAAAGTTTTATTTAGCTTACTTATTTTATTTTTTAGGAAGAAATATTTCGGCCATCATACACCTAGCACTTCCACCTCCATTTGTTTCGATAGTTGTAATATCTGAATGTATAATTGGATTATACAACTCAATCTGATTAATTTGGTCCTTATTTAAAGAATGAAAAGCTTGGGAAGACATAACTAAATAAAGTTTTCCTTCTTTATTATGCACTTGCAACATATTGCCAGCAAAGTGATTCATTTGGTAGAAACTAATCTCGATGATGGCTTTTCCTGATTCGGATATAGAATTTATAACTTGTTGGCGTTCCTCTAAATCGGCAATTGATTCTAAACAAATTACAACATATTTATTTGCAACACACATCATCACATTGGTATGATAAATAGGTTGGTTACCTCCATCCAATGCCCAAAAATAAATTGGCTTGTAATTTAATTGGTTACAAAAATCATTGAAAACAATTAAATCAGTTCTTGGAGATAAACAGGCATAGGATATATGTTTATCTCTATCAAGCACCATACTTCCTGTTCCCTCTAAAAATATATTCGTATCCTCGTAATGGGTGAGATCGATTTTTTTAGCGATAATAAATTTTTCTTCAATTGCTTTTAAAACAGATTGCTTTCTTTCATGCCTTCTGTTTAAAGCGTACATTGGATACAAGCAAATACTGCCATCTGAATGAAATGAAATCCAATTATTAGGAAAAATTGAATCAGGTGTATGTGGTTCTGGAGTATCATTTACAACTGTCACATCAATTCCATTCAATATAAGAACTTTAATGAATTGATTAAACTCTTCTGCTGCTTTTTCTTGAGCTAATAGATCTTTTGCATTTACCTGAAAGCTATTATTTATAGCTGTTTCAGCATTGAAATTGAATCGGACGGGTCGAATCATTAATAAGTGAGAACTATGTTGCATAATTATTTTTATTAGTCAATTGAAGATCTCCATAATGGCATACTCATACAATGAAACCCTCCTCTGGCTCTTGAAAGTTCTGCAGATGGCATTAAAATAAAAGTATCTTTTAAAGCTTCAACAGTTGTTGTTCCTGCTTCTAATTGTTGCAATAAATCTTTAACATCAATGATATTAAATCCTGCTTGTCTGAAAGCTTCTGTAGTTTTGTCGTTTCTATCATATCCTAATACAATACCTTCTTTCAATGCCAATAAATTGCAAGAATCTGTCCATTGTTCTCTCGCGCTATAAGGGAATTCATTATTACCTGAAAAAATAAATTTTACTTCATTTTTGCAATGCAAATCATTCTTGCTAATATCAACCAATAAATCTTCCAAACTCTCAAATGAAATTGGGTTTTCGGGACTTTTGCGTTGAAACTGCAAGATCTTTATTTTTTCTTCTTTTTTAATTTCTAAAATTCTTTCAACAGCACTTTCATTTTCATGCTTTACTGCTTTTCTAGAAAAATTACCAAGCATTACCCAAACATCTCTTTTTACTTGCGTAAAAACAGTATCAATGTGCATGTAGTCTCTTTTTTTAGGAATTTTTACAATGGTTACTTTTTCCATTAATCCCATTTGAAAAATAGTATTGGTAATTTTCACTGCAGCTTCAGAAGAAGTTCTTTCACTAACACCTACTAACAAATGGTTATCGCTTACAACCATAATATCTCCGCCTTCTAAGGTTATTTTTCTATCATCATCTTCTTTGGGTAATAAAAAATGATGGCTAGTATCTGAGAGTTCAATGATATTGTTCCGATAGTTTTCAAAAAATGAGTGATTGAAAAAAATATACCTTGCTAATAAAGCCTCTCTAGTTCTTGCTTTTTTTGCAGGCTTGTTTAATAAAATATGATCCTTTATTGTAATGCCAATATCCCTAGTAAAAATAAAGTTAGGGATAGGAGCAAATAAGAGATTTTTTTCATTCGATGTTCCAGAAATAAATGTCTTAGCCAAATCCGTAGAATTATACTCCATTAATGTTTTCTGCATTAGATAAGAACAGCCTTCTATTGCACATACTGAAGCAACCAGCTTCGATTTAATATCATCAATTGTTAATATTTCTGCCAAAAGCCACTGAAGTTCTATCACTTTATCAGATCGAAAGAAATCTTTTTCTTCTGGTTTGTAGAAATTTCTATTTGCAGATACTTCATCAATAGCAGCCAATTTTCCTTTTATTTTTTCAGGATCAAGAAAATATAATAAAATTTTTGTGTAAAAATCATATTCATTCTTACGAATGGTATCTAAATGTACAATGTCTTCAAATAACCAATCCTGGGCTTTTGATGGTACTACTTTTCCTAAACCGCTATCTGGGCTATGAACTAATAATCTTTTAAGCGTTCCTATTTCTGATGTAACTGATATTTTCATCCTTTTGAATTATTTGGTTATTAAGTTACTGGTTTTAGCGAAGTTGATTTCAGCCATTAATAGAAAAATAAAGAAAATTTATTTACATAAACAATAGAATATTTTTATAAAATCTACTGATAAAAAAATTGGAACCATACCAAAAAAACAATAAATATTAATTAGTATGAGAAACGGAGTAAATGATTATAGCGTATTCAATGGTCTGGCATAGAATTAAATCCATGATACATCCAAGCGAAATGAGCCAATAAAAATGATATTGTAGAACTATGATTCATTAGTTTTGGTGCAAATTAAGGTTTTATTTCAAATGGCAAATGCCCATTCATGCTTCCCATAGATGCAATAGGTTTAAATCGAACAAATAATTCTTCACTATACCATTTTTCCTTTTTTGTTTTAACAACAACTTCTGCGTGATCTTTCATTTTGTACGCAAAGGCTTTCATTGCATCTTTATTTGTCCAAATACTAAATGTTGCTTGTTTAATCCAAGGTATTTCTCCAATTCCAACAGAAGTAATAAAACCTTCAGATCCTGCCATTTGAGAAGCTATGGCATCAACATGGCTCCAAAAACGTTGCAATTTTTGGATTCTTATAGTTGCCCTTGTTAAAACACAAATGGGGCCTGAATAATCAGTTTGCTTGGATAATTGACCAAATGGCTGCTTCCCATCCCATAAACCATGTCCTTCTATTGGTTCTAGCAATATGGTCCATTTTTCACAATGAAAAATTTTCCACCAGTATTCAATGAAAGATGGGGTTTCTTGTTCGTCTATATTTTTATTTACCAAAAGAAGGGCCCATTGTCTCCAATCTGGAGTTTTGTCGAAAGTGCCATTTTTGCCAGTACCCATTAGTTTCCAAAATGATATTTTTTGATTTAACCAAAGCGGAAATCTAAAAAATGCCATTGATAAAAAGCCAGCCCAGCCCATAAAACGAGGATATCTTACAATAATTAAACTGGTCATATTATTCGAAAATAGGTACTAAATAATGAATAAATCAACTAATTTCCCTTTATGAAAATGTTGATTAAGAATATCGCATATCTGGTTAACACTAGAACAAGTTCTAAAGTTCTACGTGGAAAGGAATTAGCCAATTTACCCGTTATCGAAAACGGTTATTTAATAATCGAACATGGATTAATAAAGGAATTTGGTAAAATGGAAGATATTGAGTTGCATGATCTAGGTTTTAATTCAAGTGTAGAAATTTATGATGCTAGAGGCGCTACCGTATTGCCTACGTGGTGCGATAGTCATACCCACTTAATTTTTGCTGCAAG
>JANOQC010000154.1:0-11610 GCA_031422175.1 Sphingobacteriia bacterium
AATGTAAGAAAGGGGAGGCAGGGATAAGCGTGTTAGAAAAGCTTTAAGCTTATTGGGTTTGACTATCTTATTCTGCCCCCAGTTCTTTCAAATTATTAATGGTAAAACATTTAGTAAATTTATTGAATTGTAAACATAGGACGTGTTTGGGAGAGGAGGAACCAGCATCGCTTTTAAAAGACTGAAGTTTTTATAAATAATACTTTCGCAAAACTGCTTTATATAGTATGGTTTTTATTATGTGAAAGAGATTTAATCACTTCAAAATGCTCTTCCGTTAGTCCTATTTGGGAACTAGTTAATACTAAATTAGCTTTTAAAAATGCAGGTAAATCGTTTAATGACTTATCATCATCGATGATTACAAAATCATCATTAATAATATTTGTATTAAACCAATTAATAATCTCATCCTTCCTGGTCAAACTTTTAATATTCTCAGGAAGAGATTGAATATTTTTGATATTTAACCCCCTGTTTTTAAAAATGTTTCCCCATTCTTTAATGCTAAACTTAGATTTATGAGATGTAGTAAGCATAATAGTATCTTCTTCAGAAAGTAATCGCTGAAGTATGCTAATTGCCTTACTACTAAAATCAGGAAAGCCATCATTTAAGAACTCAGGATTTTTCCAAGCTTTAGCAGGTACAACAACACCATCTATATCTAAGAAGTAAAACATAACAAACAAAATTACTTCTTATTTCAATACTTCAATGATTTTCTCAATTGGAATACCATTAAATAAGGCATCCTGCTCATTTAACATATTGATTTTTGCTGGTGTATCCCAATCTTCAAACTCAAAACTGACTGATTCCCAATTAATTGCTGTAGTAGCTTTTGTAATGTTTCCTGGAATTATTTCTAACGAATAATTAGCTAAAATAGAAGCTATATATCTATGATGCCCATCACAAATTAAATCATCATATACTTTTATGCTTGAGAACTTGATGCCTGCAGACATTTTTTTATATATCCTATTGATTATGGGGATACACAATTTTGAATGAGTAGAAAATAATAATATTTCTTTATTTAGAATATTTTCTAATATGAATTCTTTTGTTAAGTATTCCATTTTTTTTAAATTTTATCAGAACAAGTTTAGTTTAACTTGATACAAAATACTATTGTTGTTTCAGAATTTCATTAGGTATAAATACCTTTTTTTCAGGTTCATTTGTTTATATCAGCCAAGTTACTAGTAGATTCAATCGAATATTTAAGACAACTTTGCAACATAAATTGAAGGCTAGAGTTTTATAAATTTCTAACTGAAATCAAATGTAACGGAAAAAGAAAACCTTCAATACCGACAAAGCCCAACGAATGAGTCAGGTGTTTCCAAAGCCAATACACCACAAGTAATACCTTTTCCTGAGGGCATGTTAATTTCTTTGGAATGTATAGCGTTTCTTTGATAGTATCATATGATACTATCAAATGAACCTTTTCAAAAGAGATCATTTAGTAAAGTTCAATAAACTTTACTAAATTGTACCTATACTGTCTAAAACCAATCAGTTTTTCATTCTAGAACTATGCCGTTTAATGCAATTATATTTTTTCTGCTTTTGTCAACAGTAGCAAGTGCGCAAGAATCAAACTCAAATGATTCTTCAAAGCAATTGCTACCAAGTAGATTGATGCCAGTATTGATTAATCAAAATACTCAACTTTATAAAACTACATTTCCAAATTTTAAAACTTATTGTAAACCAACTGATAATAATATTAATTCGAATGTACTTTGGATTGTTGATGGAATGCTGTATTACCAAAGTCAGTTAAGTAAAATCGATCCGAATAATATTAAAACTATGGAAGTATTGAGGCCTCCATTAGCTGTAAAAAAATACGGCCCTACTGCTAAAGATGGAGCCATAATCATCCATACAAAAAAGTAACCCCATGAAAAAAATCATCGCCTTCCTAACCAGCATAGCACTCATCATTGTCCTTCAATCAAACACAAAGCTCATTAAATCAAACCCATTAAACGGATCCTGGATGCGTATTGAGGGCAATACAGAGCAGGTATTGTTAGTGGTAGATGGTTATTTTACCCAAACCAATTATAGTAAGGAAGTCAAAAAATTTATAGATACAAGGGGCGGCGTTTTTACCAGCGATAACAAAGCATTTAATATTCTGGTAGAATTTGACACAAAAAACAAAGAGCAGATTGGTAAATCAATCAGCTACAATTATTCAATTAAGAAAAATGAATTAACCATTAATGAAAATGGAAGAAAAGCTGTGTATAAAAAAATGGATGATGCAACAGCTCCATTGGCAGGGGTATGGGCCATTACTGGCAGAATGCAAGATGGTAAGGTTGTGCAAATACAAAGAACCGGTACACGCAAAACTTTGAAGATATTAACAGGTACGCGTTTTCAGTGGGCAGCTATAGATCCAGGTCAGCAATCTTTTTCAGGAACGGGCGGAGGTAGTTATGATTTTAAAGACGGGAAATATACAGAGCATATAGAATTTTTTTCTCGCGATAGCAGCAGGGTAAGCGCTTCATTAACTTTTGATGATAAGATAGAAAACGGAGAATGGCACCACAGTGGGCTTAGTTCTAAAGGTGATAAAATTTATGAAGTATGGTGTAAAATAAATAAAAACTAAATGCCCCAACCCCAAGCCACTCAATTAAAAAGAACCATCGGCGTATTCGGGTTAGCCTGTGCAGTGATCAATATGATGATTGGTTCGGGCATTTTTGTTTTGCCAGCATTAGTAGCTGAACATTTAGGAGCAGCGGCCATAATCTGTTATGGTATTTGTGGGGGATTGATTTTTTTAATAGCACTTTGTTTTATAGAGATAGGAACTAAAGTTACCGGAGATGGAGGAACCTATGCTTATATAGAAGCAGCATTTGGCCCATTCGCTGGTTTTGTTGCGAGTAATATATTGATTTTCGGGTCGGCGGTTTTATCGGATGCAGCAGTGGCTAATGGGCTCTTGCAAATCATCACTCCATTTATTCCTTTTGCAACAGTATGGTTGTTTAAACCCATTTTCTTTTTCTTATTATTTGGAGCACTGGCATGGATCAATATACGCGGTACCAAAGAAGGTATGATGGTAGTTATTTCAACTACCATTGCAAAATTATTACCCTTGGTGTTGATCATTGTATTTGGAATAAGTCAAATTGTACCAAGTAATCTAGCGTTTACCAATGCTATTTCATTGAATGAAGTTGGCAGCACTTCATTGATTTTATTCTTTGCATTTGTAGGGATAGAAACAGCTGTAACCAATAGTGGAGAATTCATCAATCCAAAAAAAACTATGCCATTAGGAATTTTATTAGGTCTGTTGATGGTGTTATTGGTGTATTTAGGCGTGCAATTAGTTACGCAAGGAATATTGGGTAATCAATTGAATATATATAAAGATGCGCCGATCAATGAATTGGGAAATCGATTATTTGGTCCAATAGGTATTTCAATTATTATTGGTGGAATGATCATTGCAATAATCGGAACATTGAGCGGAGAAATTTTTGCATTCCCAAGATTATTTTTTGCTGGTGCAAGAAAAGGGATCTATCCGGCATTTCTCGGCAATGTAGATCCAAAATTTATTACCCCAAGAAATGCCATCATCCTATATGCATCTTTGGGTTATCTATTGTCGGTGATAGGAGAAATGAAGCAATTGGTTATTTTATCGAGTGCATCTACTTTATTAATTTATTTAGGAGTAGTGCTAGCAACCATCAAAATGCGATTTACTAAAACGGCAGCAAGCACTGATGCTTTTAAAATACCCGGAGGGCTTACCATTCCCATTCTTGCTACCGCTGTTATTATCTGGATGTTGTCTAATTTATCCAAAGAAGAAATGATAGGTATTGCAATTTGTTTGTTGTTATTATCAACTATCTATTGGGCGATGAAGCAAATGAAAAAAAAGGTTTAAGTTTTAATTTGAATTATATTTGAATGGATTAGTTCAAATGAATTTCTCTGATGAAAAAAAAATTGTATAAAAGTATTTTATTAGTTGCGATTATCTTACAGTTTTCGCTTTCATGCTATTCCCAAAACAAGCCCAATATAGTTTTAATATTTCCTGATAATATTGGTATTGGTGAGTTGAGTTCTTATGGTGGAACACGCGGCGTTGCTACACCCAATATAGATAAAATTGGCAATGAAGGAATTCGCTTAACCAACTTTAATGTAGAGTATTCTTGCACCCCATCACGTATTGCATTGTTAACTGGGCGATATGCTACTCGCGCAGGTGAAGATTACTACGCAGGAACTACTTTATGGGAAATTACTTTTGCAGAGCAATTAAAAACAGCTGGCTATGCTACTGCACTTTTTGGTAAATGGGATCTGGGAGGAGAAAACTGGTTGGGCAGAAGAGCGCCTACCGATCAGGGTTTCGATGAATGGTATGGTATACCAGGAACAAGTCATTTTTCGCAATTTACTGCTATGAAAGGCTTTCCTGCAAATCAAGAAATACCTTATATATGGGAAGGAATTGCAGGGCAAGTAAGTAAAAAAGTTAAACCTTTTGATCTGCAATCTAGAAGAACAATAGATAGAGAAGCTGCAGAAAAAGGAGTCAAGTTCATTCGTAAGAATGTAGCTAATAAAAAACCATTCTTTTTGTATTATCCAATTACACAATTGCATTTTCCTGCATTGCCACATCCAGACAAAGCAGGATCAACCGGAGCTGGTGATATGGGAGATGCTATGGCTGATATGGACTATAATGTGGGATTAATTTTAAATGAATTAGCAAAACAGGGTATCGAGAAAAATACGATTGTAATATGGTGTGGAGACAATGGTGCAGAGCTAAGACGCCCATGGAGAGGATCTTCCGGACCATGGAGGGGTTATTATAATTCGGCAATGGAAGGTGGTATTAGAAGTCCATTTGTTATGCGTTGGCCCGGTCATATCAAAGCCGGTGTAGTATCAAACGAAATTATTCATGAAGTAGATTTATTTACAACGATAATGGCTGCGGTAGATATGCCGAATAAAAATATATTAGATCGTGCTTTGGATGGAGTGAATCAATGGCCTTTTTTAGAAGGTAAACAAATTAAATCGAATAGGGAATCAACCATTTTTATGAATCGGAATGGAAATGCAATGGCTGTTAAATGGCGTAACTGGAAATTTTGGTACAACTTTAAAACTGAACTACCCGATATCGATCCCGATAATTTAGTAAGACTATTCGATTTGAGTGTAGACCCTCAAGAAGAGATTGATGTAAAAGATTATTATCCATGGGTAATTGGAATCATGGATTCTATTGTTTATGAATATGAAAGCTCTTTAATTAAATTTCCACGTGTGGCTGCAAGTGCCAATAGTAAAGATCCCTATTTACCACCTACAATTGGTTCAGGAATATTTAAACCTATCTTTTCAAGATCTGATAGAGTGCAAGTAACAAATCGATCTGCTGCATTGCCCAATCCCGATTTTTCTGGTACTTGGTCTACTGCCAATTTAAGTACCGTATCCGTTATTAATAATGTAGAAAAACCAAAATTGGCAACGCTAGGTTCTGGGTGGGGAGAAAAAATGTCTATTCAGCATCGAAACAATTATTTGGAACTAGAAAGAGTTGTGTTTGTTCCTCGAGAAGCTCAACCATTAGTTACTTATAAGTATGCATTAGATGGGTCTTCTACAGAGCAGAATATCAATATGGGTAGAAGTTCCAGCCGATCAATTGCAACAACAAAATGGGAGACTAACAGATTAATCATAACCACCATTTTTCAAAATAATGATATTGAAATAGGTAAAATGATTGAATCTAAAATAACACAAACAGTTTGGCTAGAAGCACCAACAGTTGCTCCTTGGGAACCAGTATTAGTAGTAGAAACTACTAGGGAAGGGGTGATGGGCGGATTTACTACAACCAATATAACCAAATACGCAAGGGGGTATAGATAACCAATATTAATGTTTGCAACTCTATTATAACATCGCTTTCTCCATAGTATCCAATACGTTTTCGGGATGAATGCTTTTAGATAATTCTTGAATTTCTTTGTCTTCGAGTATTTCGATGTCTAATTTTTTAGCGATTAAAGAAATTACACTTAGAATTTTTGTTACTTCATGTTCTGTTAGTAAACCAATTTGTAAATCTAATTCAGCCCATTTTTCTGCTTTGATATTCATATGTCTCTGCCCTATCAAAACAAATGTGGTTAGAAAAATAGCTTCAACAGCAGCAAAAGTAGCTAGATAAATAAAACTTTTATCGAATGGTTGAAGATGCAATAAACCCATATTCCAAGTAATCCATACTGCAAATAAAATTGTATGGATATAGAATGATGCCATACTTCCCGCAAAACGAGTAATGATGCCTACAAATTTTTCGGTGATACTACGCTTTTTTAAATCTTGCTTCTTTCTATATAAAAGGGCATTTACATTTCTTTCAACAAAGTTTAAAATATCCGGTGTTATATTTTTAAATGGCATCATATTTAAAGGTACATGCCTTTAAACCTAATAACTATGCTAGAATATAAAAAAGCAACAATATCTAGGAATGTTGTAACTTTTGCTTTCTAAATGAGTGGTACATCTCGTGCATAATTTCCATATGAGGGGCAGTTAATACTGCTAGGCCTAGAATTACATATACCATCATGGTATCGTTGCTCACAAACATAAAACCTGATAATCCAACCATTACAATTCCCGCAATGGCAATACTACTATAAAGCAGTATTTGACCCATTATTTTTTTCATTGTATGTTGATTATTTTTTCTTAGATAACCAACAATATTAGTGACGGATAATATAGAATGCCATGCAATAAAATAAAAGCTTAGCCCCAGAATCATTGGTAAATAAAATAAAATAACAAGCACAATAGCAAAATGAATAAGGAATTTACCTTCTTCGGGTTTGGCTTGATTTAATAAAAAATAAATGAACGTAAATGCAAAAAACGATAATGCAAATAAGGAAAGAATACTGATACGGTTGGTTTCAATAAATTGAATAAAAAGGATATTCTCTTTTCCAGCATCAAATAATTGAAGTAAAGGAACCACTTCATTGAAATGCTGTAATAAAATCACACCTAGTATAAGTAATCCATAACTGATCACAAATAGTTTTCCGAAAACTCCTTTGGTATTAAAATAGTAGAGGTCTGTTTCGCCAAAATGGTAAGCTGCAAAAAAGATAAATAAGGTAAACCCAACAACAGGTATTAACCAAAGCAATAACCCAAATAAAGCTAAGCGTAAAATATAATTAAAGAGGAAACGAAAGGTAGAGAAAGTTTTTTTATGTTCTGTAGCTTGTTGGGAGGCCACCAATAAATCGGCTGCACCATGAGGTACACCTAATATAAGAATACCCAAGAAGAAAAAACTATATTGTACTGATTGAGAGACCGGGAAGAAATACAAATGGATAAGCATTAGTAATGCCCCTATTCCTAATAGTGTCCATCTCAACATACAAGTAATTTAGAGAGGAAAAATTAAAGCGAGTGCATTGAGAAAATCAACACACTCGCCTTTTTGTTTATGCTTTTTCAGTTTTATCAGATTGAGCTAGTGCATAAATCACTAAACCAAAACCAATTTTATTCACTGCATCTCCTATATTATATACAAGGTCAAGTGAAACACCTTCTAGTACTTTCATTCCAAATAATCCACCTTCCGTACCAGCAATATATCCTATTGGATAAATTGCCCAACCTACTAATACAAACCATCCTAGTGATTTATTTGCTTTTGCAACAGCAGCTCCAGCATTATTTGCTAAGTTAGCAACCTCGCCAAACCACACTAAATACACTATGTAGAAATAAGCTAATCCGCTTACAAAACCCCAAATCCAACTTTGTTTCTCAGTAGGATAGATAGCTTCTCCAACATATCCTGTTACCAACATAAATACAGAAGCGAAAATGAGTTTCCAAAGCAATCCGATTTTGGCACCTGCTTTTTTAGTAATCAAATAAAACTCAACACACATCAAAGGCACAGTTAATAACCAGTCTACGTAACGGAAAAATGTAGGCGACTGACTAGTAGCCAAATAATAATCGCGCATATAATAATAATGCACTGCAGCGATAAAAGTAATTAATCCTGAGATAAGAACGGAAGTACGCCATTTCTTTTCGGTGTTATTTACTTCAAAAAAGAAAAATACAGATGCTCCTAGCATTGCCATACATCCAATAAAGAATGTAAATGCTACGTAATTTGTGTTTGAAATCGGTAAGATTTCGATTAAACTTTGGTACATGTTGTTTATTGTTTATTGATTAATGATAAAAATTACGGTTTGAGTTTTCCTAACTGGCAACCAAAACTTTTTACAAATTTATTTAGATTTTGACAATAAATGGTTTAACAAAAAAAGTATTGATTTTGTTTTTCTTTTTTCAATTTGTTTAATCAAAAAGCACTTAAAACCATTTTAACTTCAAACTTTATATCTTTTACTTATAAATAGGTAAAATGAATAAACAAAAAAATGAGCCTATTTTTAATGATTATTTTCACTATTATTAGAGTTTAATCAAATCTCATGTGGACCGAATCAAACAACCAATTAAAGTGCAGTTTTAAGTTCAAGCATTTTATAGACGCATTTGCTTTTATGACTAAAGTGGCTTTTGCAGCTGAAAAGATGAATCACCATCCTAATTGGAGCAATGTTTATAATCATGTAGAGATCATACTCACTACCCACGATGCAAATAATACTGTTACCGAAAAAGATAGGGCACTTGCCAAAAAAATTGATGAAATTTACGGAGCTTAATATTGATTAAAGATCCTTTCTTTCTATTTTCTCGTATGTACTGGCAAACTGAGTTTATATGAAATTCGCCATTCCTATTTTAATAGGTATAATTAGTTTTAGTGCTTGCAAAAGCGATCGCAAACCTCTTGTAAGTGATATTTACATCGATAGCCTGATCAAGCATTATACCCTACCCGAAGCGATCCAAAAAAACCAAATAGAATTGAATTTTTGGTTGAGTAGAATTACTCCCAATACACCAGACTATAGTAATAGTTTAAAATATGCCGCTGCTTTGGTTACTCAATTTCATTTATTGGGTAATATCAACAATTTGAAAAGCTCAGACAGTGTACTACTTGCCACAAGTGCGAGCTTTAATAACAAAGAAGTGGGCCCCATTTTCACTTTAGTAAGCCATGCTATTTTGCAACATCAATTTAAGCAAGCTGATTCTTTATTGGATATTGCAAAATTAATGGGCTTGAAAAAATATGAGTCGGCTGCCAGCTCCTTTGATGTAGATTTTGAATTAGGAAAGATTGGTCAGGCAAAAATTGAACTAGCTAAAATCAATCAACCATCTGATTTTGGCTATCAGTTTAGAAATAGTAAAATGATGCACTATATGGGTGAATTAGATTCTTCTTTAGCCGCTATGCAAAAAGCAGTGGATAATGCCGGGCAAGATAAAAGTTTAGCATTATCGGCCCTTTCTAATTTAGGTGATCTGTATTTACATGCTGGTAGGATGAATGAAGCGTACAATACTTTTCTTGCATGCATTAATGCAAACACTGCGGATCTGCATAGCTTAATGGGTATTGGTTGGGTCGCGTTGGTTAAAGACAATAACCCAGGGCTTGCCAATAAAATATTTCAATTTGTTGCTACTAAAACGGCTTCTCCAGACCCATTATTTAAATTAATAGCAGTTGCAGAATATACAAAAGATAGTTTGGCTCAATTACAATTTGCAAAAGCATTTGAACAAAAAGTGACCAATTCTTTATACGGCAATATGTACAATAAATACCTGATTCAATTATATACGGGCATTTTAAATGATCCTTCAAAAGCAGTAGCAATTGCCAAAGCAGAATTAATGAGCAGAGCTACACCTCAAACCTATGCGTGGTATGTGTGGGCTTTGATCAACAATCGCCAACAAGAAGAAGCATTTAAAGTATACGAAAAAAATGTTGCTGGTAAACCATTAGAAAGTTTGGAATTGTATTGGATGGGTAAGATGATGCAATCTTTGAATAAAAGCTATAATGCCAATCAATTTTTTAAAGAAGCCAATAAAAATAATTTCGAATTAAACCCTTCTGTGATAAATGATCTGGCAGTAGTATTAAAAAAATAATCTTTCTACCGACCAATAAGCTGCTACTATACAAATCAGCATAGAAATAGGTATTACAATTCGTTGGCGATAATAGGGTTTGTTACTAAACCATTTAGCGAGTAAAAACCATGCACTCAATATAACCGTTATTTGACCTAATTCTACTCCTACGTTAAACATTAGCAATGAACTAAAATAGGAGTTAGGCGGAAGACCCAATTGCCCAAGGGCACTTGCGAAGCCCATTCCATGTACCAATCCAAAAATAAATACCACACTGATTCTGGATGCTTTTAATCTGGTAGAAAAAATATTCTCTAATGCTACATACAATATAGAAATAGCAATCAATGGTTCTATAATATTGGTTGGTGGTTCTATGATTTTATACATTGATAAACCCAGCGTTACTGTATGCGCAATAGTAAATGCTGTGGCTTGCCATAAAATTGATTTTAATTTTGGATTCAATAAAAATAAACTCAACACAAATAATATATGATCTAGACCAAGCGGAAGTATATGTTCAAAGCCTAATTGAATATACAAGATGGCTGCATCTGCTCGACTCATTTTTTCCAGATCAACAATACTCTCATGAGCCCATATAGATGTTGAGGTACAAAGAAAAAAAAGTACAAGTGTCATTATTTTGCAGTACCTATAGTTGGTATTTTTCATGATAGATTCTAATTAAAGTTTAAAAGAAAACGGCCAATTTTAACTTCGCAAAAAATGGAGTACCTGGTGTAAAATTTAATTCAGTTACAGCTGCTGGTTCGTTTTGTAACCTAGATGTAGTAGCAAACTGCGCTTCATTCCATTTAATATTGAATATATTTTCTGCAGATATACCAATTTCAAATCTTGATTGGGTATAATTAAGGCTTGCGTCTAATAAAAAATATCCTTTAGCAATTATTGAATTGTCTTCATTGGCAGGTCTGTTTTGAATATAGCGGTAATTGATGGCTCCATTAAATCCTCTTTGTGTTTTATAGAAAATACCTCCTGTACTGGTAAGGGTTGGGGCTAATGGAATATAATCCATGCCTTTTGCTTCACCAATTGCTCTTGGTTTGGTAAAATTGATATTGGCATTGGCAAAAATATGTTTGGTAAACTGGTGCCTGGTAGTAATGTCTAAACCTTGTCTGATACTTTTGCCGCTAGGTTCAATAATACCTTCATCTCCCACATACACAAATTCCTGATCTAATAATAATTGCCAAGCTGCAATGGTAATAATTGTTTTACTGGTTGGTTTAAATACAATACCCAAATCGCTTCCATAAGCTGCTGGTAATATATCTCTTCCTTCATTGGCAACAACAACCCTTGTATCATTACTATGAAACCCTTTTCCTGTTTTTATAAAAACCTGTACTTGTTGGTTAATGGTATATTGAATATTTAGTTTGGGGCTAAGAATGGATTTTTGTT
>JANOQC010000155.1:0-5063 GCA_031422175.1 Sphingobacteriia bacterium
AAAAATACCGATTTATGGGAATTGAATACTAGAACTAGAGAAACAAAAATTATTACAAGGGTGGCTAATGGCGCAGGTTTTATCAGTAGCCCTGATGGTAAATCATTATACCTAAATAGTTCACAAGGATTTGCCAAACTAGAAACAGGAAAAATAACACCCATTTCAATAAGAGGTGAAATGGTATTAAACCCTTCAGGTGAGAGAGCCTATATTTTTGAGCATGCTTGGAGACAGGTAAAGAAAAAGTTTTATGATCCTAATTTGCATGGTGTAAACTGGGAAATGTATAAGACGGCATACAGTAAAATGTTGCCCCATATCAATAACAATTATGATTTTCAAGAACTCTTAAGTGAAATGCTTGGAGAATTAAATGCTTCTCATACTGGTGGCAGGTTCAGCCCACAAAATCTATCTGGTGATCAAACTGCTTCATTGGGTTTGTTTTATGATGAATTTGTAGGTGGTGATGGCTTAAAAATTACCGAAGTGATTACCAATGGCCCAACAGATTGGGCCAACAGTAAAATAAAAGCAGGTATGGTTATAGAAAAAATTGATGGCGAAGCAATTTCTTCAACAAAAGATTGGGCTCAATTATTGAATAGAAAAGCTGGAAAAAATGTATTGTTATCAGTTTACGACCAAACTGGAAATACTCGTTTCGAAGAAGTAATCAAACCAATCAACAATGCCGCAGAACAAGCATTATTATATACCAGATGGGTAAGCACCATGAGAAAAATGGTAGAGCAATTAAGCGATGGCAAAGTAGGATATGTTCATGTACAAGGTATGAACGATGCCAGTTATAGAACAGTCTATGAAGAAGTTCTGGGTAGAAACGCAGAAAAAGATGCACTGATTGTAGATACAAGATTTAATGGAGGTGGATGGTTGCACGAAGACCTTTCCAATTTTTTAAATGGAAAAAAATATATCAGTTTTAAACCTTATGGTTTTAGTGCAACTGGTGGAGAGCCTCAAGGAAAATGGTATAAACCAAGTTGTGTTTTGATGAGTGAAAGCAATTATAGCGATGCTCATACTTTTCCTTATGCTTATAGAGCAAAAGAAATTGGGAAATTGATTGGCATGCCTGTTCCTGGAACCAGTACTTCTGTTTGGTGGGAAACCCAGATAGATCCCACGATGGTATTTGGCATTCCAATGATAGGTAATTATGGAGTGAAAGAACAAAGAGCATTAGAAAATTTTCAATTAGAACCAGATATTAAAGTTACCCTTCCTTATAATGCATTAATCAACGGAAAAGACACTCAGATTGAAGCAGCAGTAAAAGAAATGCTGAAGACAATTAAAAAATAATTGTTCTAGTATGTAAGAGCCCCGTAGCGAATTGTCACGGGGCTTTTTTTGTCTATTTTGTATAACTGTATTCACTTCTTTTTATCCAATCAGTGGCACCTTCAAATTGAATGTCTTTGCGATTGGAAAATATGTTTTTGCCAATGGTATAGGTTTTTCGAATGATGGCATTCTTATTATCATTGCCATCCTGACCATTGTGTTTGGTGATAATTTCTACAGATCCGTCAGACAATGATTTTCTGGAAACGATTGTATAACCTTCAAAAGAAGTAAATCCTGCATTCACCAATAAAGTATCTTTTCCATTGGCTTTAGGCTCATTTGGGTAGATCATTTCCATTAATAAATTGTTCGAATTAGGTAATGTTGAAATATTGGCATTTGCCGGCATAGTATAGGGCTTACCACTACTATAATCCAAATAAGTTAAACTACCCTTCCATGAACCGGCAAGCATTGAAAGATCACTCTTTTGAAGTAATAAAAGGTTTTGGGCATTTGCATTTATACAGAATGTTGAAAATGCAATGGTAAAAAAAAGGATGTAATTTTTCATACTTGTTTGTTTTATATTTTATTAATTGTTTGTTTTGATCCTACCAATTTCATCACTAGCGCCAGTTTCTCGGTCTCTTGCTGATTTTATTTTACTATTTCCAAATCGATAGCTAAAGTTGATGCTTATGCTTCTACTCTCCCATTTGCGATATGTGTGCAAATTCAGGTTACTGGTTAATGCTGTTTGCTCCCATTGTTGTGTATTGAAAATATCATTGATACCAATTTTAAGGGTTGCTTTTTGTTGTAGCAACTTTTTGCTAAATCCAAGATTAATACTTCCTAAAGGTTTAGATTGATAGATGGTAGTAGCATTTTGAAAATTATACCAGGCACTGAATTCTGCTTTCCAACCTTTTGTCAAATCGAGCGTATTACTCAAATATCCATTAAACCCCCAGCTTTCTTGTTTTACCAATTCGTTGGTTCCAAATCCGTCTAAACGGGTTTCATACTGTTGAAAAAAGGGCTCCGCATTGGCAAATACATCCCACCATTTAGCTGGTGAAAAAGCGCTACTCAATCCTATATTGACAACTTTTCTTGTTCCAACATTTTGAGGAATAAGAATGGTTTGATTACCAGTTTGATAAGTGATTGATTCAATATATTGATTGGTGATCGCATATTTTAGTTTAATACTATGTGCATACTTATAAGTATAATTCAATTCTATATTATTGGTCAATTGCGGAATTAAATAAGGGTTTCCTTGCTCACTGTTAAATGCATCCAAAACATAGATAAATGGATTTTGATCTTGGTAACTTGGCCGATCAATTCTTCTACTCATTGACATACCAAATTGGTTATTTGCATTTAATTGATATTGTATAAATAAAGTGGGAAACAAATTCAAATAACTCGTATCGGGTTGATTGTTCACCTGATTTTTTAAATCGATGGATTGGCCATTTACTTTACTATTTTCCGCTCGCAATCCTGCCTGCACAGTAAATTTGTTCCACTTGGTTTGGAAACTCAAATAGCCTGCTTGAATAAATTCATCATAATTAAATTGATTGGTTTTTCCTGTATCAACAATCCAATTAGTACTTTTTAATTGTTGTACTTGTATTAGATTGTTAGAATTAGAATAAATAGACTTCAACCCCGCTTCAAGTTTTGTATGTTCATTGATTCGATGCAAATAATCCAACTTTAAACTGCTAATACGAATTTGCAAGGATGCATCATTTTGAATAGTAGATGAAGCAAACTTGGTATTGAATTGATTCAACATTTCAGTTGAAATAGCATTGTTTAAAGAAGAGCTAAATGAAGTATAATCTGCATCGATATTCAATTCACACTTTTTATCGGACAATAACCGGTAATTGATATTGAAATTATCTCTATTGGTGGAGTTTGGTGCAATACTTCTAGTAAGTACATTGGTATCAGGAGAGGCCACTGTATTTACAATAGTATAATTACTATTTTCCATTATCGTAGAGCGATTATTGTGCATCCACAAAATACCCAAAGTGCTTTTTTTATTCAAAGCGTAATCAATCCCAGTCCTCCAATTAAGACCATTGAATGAATCTCCTTCCAATCCCTTCTGTATAAAATTACGAGATGTGGTATATCGCTCATTATCAGCAATTGTAATTTGGTATCCTTTATTTAAGCCTCCATTTGCAAAAAAGTTCCACTTATTTTTCCTTAAATTCAAATTTGCAGTTCCACTTCCCCTTGCATGAATACTTTGAACATATGCAGCGGAAACAGTTCCATTTAATCCATTGCTAATACTCTTTTTAAGTTTAATATTGATAATTCCAGCATTGCCAGCAGCATCAAAACGCGCAGATGGATTGCTAATAATTTCTATTTCCTTGATATTATCTGCGTCAATACTTTTTAATAATTGTGCAAGATCCGGAGCTGCCAATAGAGTATTTCGGTCGTCAATCATAACCATTACCCCCGATTTGCCACCCATTTGAATGTTTTCATTGGGGTCAACTACTACTCCAGGGGCAGCTTTTAATAATTCCAATGCATTTTGACCAGCCAATGATGGGCGAGCAGCAATATTTAAAACTGTTTTATCAACCATTGTTTGAACTAATGGTTTATTGGAACTAACAGTTAGCTCACTGATTACTTTGGCTACAAGCGTATCTTCGTTTTGAATGGCTTGTCCTTTTGCAGTAAATGTAAAAAAAGAGAACAAAAGAAATAGTAATTTTTGCATCGTTAATGATTGTGGATGCAAATTGCCAATCGCTGGACCTAATGCCGCCTCAAATCATTATTTGAGCCATTAAATACAAGTATCAAATTTTGATACCCTGAAAATCAATCAGTTAGAAAAATTGATTATTTAATTTGATACTTACTGGGGTTCTCGCCAGTATGTTTTTTAAAGGCCCGATTAAAAGTGGCTTTACTATTAAACCCAGCATCATATGCCAAACTCATAATAGTCAGGTGTGCATTTGCAACATCCATTAATTTTTCTTTAACGGCCGATACCCTATACTGATTAATAAAATCATTGAAATTCATACCGAAGCTTCTGTTGATTATCTTAGAAAGCAGAGAGGCATTGGTACCCAATTCTGCCGCTAAATCAGAAAGGGTCAGTTCAGGATCCTGATACATTTTTTTACCCTCAATGGCTGATTTTACCCTTGTTTTCCAATGTTCAGGAATTTCACTATCCGTTTTTAAATGCGTAATATTAAGGTCATTAACTAATTCATAAGACGCATCCTCCATTTCAATAGGTGTATAATTCAATTGAAGCGGATTTTGGAATCGGAGAAAATCTAGAGTATATTTCTTTTTTTGTACAATGGAGTGTGCATAACCCGTAATAGCGATATAATAGAACAAAAGCGCAAATAATAAATAATACCACCAAGTAGCTGTATACTCAATATTAAGCCCAAGTAAATTCATCAAATTCAGCAATAACGTAGAAAGAAAATAGATAAAACAAGCAATCAAAAAATTACTGACCCATTTATATTGAACATTATCGGCAAAAGATAATTCCTGCACTATAAAAGCCCTGTACTTTTTATAAAATCGAAGACTGAGTATCAAATAAATCAGCAAACTCAACAAACCGGCTGCAATATACCAGTCCTGAAAATCAGGATCATTTTGACCATCCATTAAATAATATCCTTTGACAAAAATATTATCTACTACAG
>JANOQC010000156.1:0-3709 GCA_031422175.1 Sphingobacteriia bacterium
AATTGTTCCGGTCGAACCATTGCTTTTTTACCTCTCACCCCTTCTCCAAATAATTGCTCAAATGCAGTATGAATACCAGTATCTACTAAATTATATTCTCCTAATAAAGCTGCAACATATTCATTAGCAGGATGAAAATACAATTGCTTTGAACTTCCATCTTGTATAATTTTACCATCTTTCATTATCAATAATCGATCAGCCCAATACAAAAGATCTGTTGCATCATGAGACACTAAAATACAAGTAATTTTAAGTTGATTGCAAATATCATCTATCACAGATTGGATGATTTGCTTGTGCACTCTATCTAAATTAGAAAAAGGCTCATCTAATAATAAAAGTGCTGGCGCAGTGATGATTATTTTAGCCAATGCAATGCGCTGTTTTTCACCACCAGAAATTTCATCATTCTTTCTTTTCATCAAATGATCGATTTGACAAATAGAATATACAATAGCTGCATCGTCTTCACTCAACCGATTGGCCATTGCTAATAATTCTTCAACGCGATAGTTATTCCGTAATTCAAAGTGTTGAGACAAGTATCCAATCTTTGGATGCCCAGGAAGTAATTGATCCAAAGGCCCTTGCACTTTCTGCCCTTCAAATAATACTTCACCCCCATCCGATTGAATTAGGCCGGCAATCATTTTGAGCAATGTACTTTTACCCGAACCCGTTTCACCCGCAATACCTATTCTTTGCAATCTTTCCTGTTTGAAACTAATTGTTTCAACAATTGCTCGGCCTTGCTCTGTTTTGGTTATTTGATTTACTTGTAAAAATGCCATGTAGTCCTTTAAACGATGGCTATAAAAATAAACTATAAATTAAACTTTCGTACCTTTTATCTTAATTAATACTCACCATTAAATTTTAATAATATGAATTCGGCCTCAAAATCAATTTGCTATTTTGGATTTTACCTTTATTTGGTAGGTATTTCACTCATTTTAATGCCCAATTTTTTACTAACAATCATGCAGATACCTCCAACCAACGAAGTTTGGATCAGGGTATCTGGGGTATTGGTTTTATGCTTAGGTTATTATTACCATCGGTCAGGAGTAGAAAATAATACAACATTTATTAAACACACCATACCAACAAGAATTTTGGTTTTTGTATCATTTACTATTTTTGCAAGTTTAAATTTGGTTTCCCCAATGCTCATCATTTTTGGTACAGCAGATTTAGTAGGCGCTTTAATTACTTGGAGGAGCTTACAAAAACAATAATTAATTTAGTTTTAATCTATGATAACAGAAACACTTCGTTCCCAATTTCTTTTAAGAAAAGATATTACATTTCTCAATTTTGGTTCTTTTGGTGCATGCCCTAAACCAATTTTTGATAGATACCAACTATACCAATTAGAATTGGAGCAAGAGCCTGTGGAATTTATTGTAAAAACTGGAATTCAATACCTTAAAGAATCTCGTATATCATTAGGTAAATACTTGAACTGTCATGAAGATGATTTGGTTTTTATGGTTAACCCGTCTCATGCTGTAAACTTGATTGCAAAAAGTTTTGAACTACATCCTGGGGATGAAATTTTAACTACCGATTTAGAGTATGGTGCTTGCGACAGAACGCTACAATATTATTGTGATAAGGCAGGTGCAAAATATGTTCGGCAACCAATTAGTTTGCCACTTGTGTCAAAAGAACAATTTATCAATGAGTTTTTTAAAGGCGTTAATGAAAAAACGAAAATGATTTTCGTTAGCCACATAACTAGTTCTACAGGACTTCGTTTTCCTGTTGAAGAAATTTGTAAATTAGCTAAGGCTAAGGGTATCATTAGTTTTGTGGATGGCGCTCATGCACCGGGGCATATACCTTTAAACTTAACCACATTAAATGCTGATATATATACTGGTGCTTGTCATAAATGGATGATGGCACCTAAAGGTTGTACATTCTTGTATGTTAGAAAAGCATTACAAAATCAATTTGATCCTTTAGTAATTAGTTGGGGATATAAAAGCACTAGCCCATCTCCTTCTAAATTTTTAGATTATCACCAAACACAAGGCACCAGAGATTTCTCCGCGTTTTGTACAGTACCAACCGTAATTGATTTCATGGAGAAGCATCAGTGGGAAGCTGTTTCATCAATATGTAGAACAATGGTGCAAGAAAATGCATTGCCATTTTGTACATTGTTAAAAACCCAACCATTGGCTCCTGTAAATGATGATTTTATTGGCCAACTTTTTAGCATCCCTATAAAAACCGCGTCCCCTGTTTTATTAAAAGAATGCCTTTTTGAAAAATATAAAATCGAAATTCCTGTTATGCCACATGCCAATAACGTTTATTTACGTTATTCCATTCAAGCATTCAATACCCAGTCCGATTTAGATAAATTAACCGACGCAGTAACTGATATTATTAAAACAACCAATTTGATTGAATTATAATTTTTTACAAAGTACTTACATATAAATCTTCTACTTTTTTTCTTGCCCAAGGAGTTTTTCTTAAAAAAGTGAGGCTCGATTTAATACTAGGATTACTTTTAAAACAATTAATATTAATCATTCTGGCAAGATCTTCCCAGCCAAAATGGTGCACTAAATAAGTTAAGATCGATTCCAGCGTTTTTCCATGCAATGGATCATTAGATGGTTGTGTTTCCATTAAAATTTAGCTTTTACATTCCTTGACTATCTGCAGTTGGCCCATACATACCTGGTACAGGAATATCAAGCAATCTTAAATAAACAGACAATTGAGCACGATGATGGTATAAATGATTCAGGCACCAGGTTCTAACTACTTCTTCTTTAGGTAGAGTGAAGTAAATGATCTCACCATTGCGCATTGTCCATGGTTTTGCAAATGCATCATCGGATGTATTATTCAATATGGTTTCGGCATTTGCAATTAATTCATCATGCCATGCAAGTAAATCATTGGTTGAGTGATACTCTTTAGGCTTTCCCATATCTTTAGAAAAGTCCAGTTCATCTTGCACCAAACATTCTTTCCACCAACCGTTAATTTCGGCTACATGAGCTGCCAAATTTTTCAAACTCATCGATTTGGCATGAGGCTTAAAATCTGCATGATCAAAAGGAAC
Organism: Sphingobacteriia bacterium; assembly: GCA_031422175.1. Taxonomy (GTDB): domain Bacteria; phylum Bacteroidota; class Bacteroidia; order Chitinophagales; family Chitinophagaceae; genus Sediminibacterium. The sequence goes on from JANOQC010000156.1 coordinate 3,095, forward strand.
AGCGGCCAACATAGCTCTAGTATTAACGGATTCTTGCTTTAATTCGGCTAAAAATTTACTGGCGATAGTCATAAAGAACAATTTTAATTTGTGCGATAAATATACACTTTCTTTGTAAATTATATGGCACTACAAATGGCATCTTTGAATTCTGGAAGTAATGGCAATTGCTATTATATTGGAAATGATTCCGACGCAGTGTTGATCGATGTGGGCATTTCTTGCAGGGAAACGGAGATTAGAATGAAACAAAGAAGCCTTTCTATAAATAAAGTGAAAGCTATTTTTATTTCCCACGAACACACTGATCACATTAAAGGCGTATCAGTATTAGCTAATAAATTTAAAATACCTGTTTATATTTCCTCTGAAACGGGTAAAAAAGGACCAAGGCTGATCAAGCATTTGTCTGTAGCATTTAAGGCAGATGAAGCCATTCAAGTGGGCTCTATTCAAGTGATTCCTTTTAGAAAAGAACATGATGCTGTAGACCCTTATAGTTTTATTGTGAGCAATGAGGGAATTAATATTGGGGTAATTACAGATATAGGAAAAGTATGCGAAAGAGTTATTCATTATTTTAAAAAATGCCATGCCGCATTTTTAGAATCAAAT
>JANOQC010000157.1:0-6532 GCA_031422175.1 Sphingobacteriia bacterium
TTTGGAAACTTTACAATAAACAGACTTAAATAATATTCACTTCACGCTCGAGTATAATTCCAAATTTTTCTTGAACCGAATGAATAATTTCAGCCGAGAGCTCAAAAATTTCAGCCCCTGATGCTTTTCCGTAATTAACTAATACTAATGCTTGTTTTTCATAGCAACCTGCATCCCCTTTTCTAAAGCCTTTCCAGCCACATTGTTCAATTAGCCATCCTGCAGGCAATTTAATTGCTTCCTCATTTGCATATCCTGGCAATTCAGGAAATGATTTTTTGAGCAAATCAAACTGATTGGTTGGTATCACAGGATTCTTGAAAAAACTTCCTGCATTGCCTATTTTTTTTGGGTCAGGTAATTTGCTGCTTCTTATATTAATAACCGCATCTGAAACGGCTTTGATAGAAATGCTGCTAATTTTCATAGCTGCTAATTCTTGCTCAATCGCTCCATAACTGGTATTGTAGACTGGTTCTTTTCTTAATTGATAAGTAACACTCAAAATAATGTATTGATTTTTAAGTGCTCGTTTAAAAACACTTTCTCGATACCCAAATGCACATTCTTTATTACTAAAACGGACTATTTTTTTATCAGCAATATGATAAGCTTCTAACTCATAAAAAACATCTTTTATTTCTACTCCATATGCTCCAATATTTTGCATAGGGGAGGCGCCAACATTGCCTGGGATCAAACTAAGATTTTCAATTCCGGCATATCCATTTTCAACACAATGTAAAACCAATTGATGCCAATTTTCTCCAGCCATAGCTTTTACATAAATAAAAGAATCGTCTGTTTTAATAACATCAATGCCTATTAAATCATTTTTTATTACCCAACCATCGAAATTTTTGGTAAATAATATATTACTGCCGCCTCCTAAAACTAATAATTGGTCTGAAGATTTTTGTTGTTGCTCTATGATTTCTTCTAAGGATTGGATTGTACTAAAAGAGGAGAAATACTTTGCTGATATATCAATACCAAAGCTATTGTATTGTTTTAAGGAATGATTTTGCTCAATTTTCATGTCTAACTAATAAACAGGATCAATATTTGGAATAATATGAACTGATCTATATCTTTTATTGCTTTGAACAATCACCATTTGTTGATGGATTGCTTTTTTACATTGTAATATATAAGCTGCATCTTTAGGCAATTTAATTAATATTTCCCAGAGATATTGGTTTCTTACTCTGTCTACTATTGGTTGCGAAGGGCCATTGATCATTGGGCCATATGCATTTTTTAGTCCTTGGGTAAAAATATTGGCAGCTTCTTCGGCAATATGTTTTTCCTTGTGCTTAAAAGTTACTTGAATCAATCTTGTAAATGGAGGATAGTCGAAATGTTTTCTATTGTCAATTTCAAATTGAAACAAATCTTTGTAATTGTGTTCTTTTACAAATTGTAAAACCGGATGATGGACATTGCTAACCTGAACCATTACTTTTCCATTACCATCTTTTCTTCCGGATCGGCCACTTACTTGTTCCATCAATTGATAAGCTCTTTCATTTACCCTGAAATCGGTAAAATTAAGTATCCCATCTGCATCAATTATTCCTACAAAGCTTACATTTTCAAAATCCAAACCTTTCACTACCATTTGGGTGCCAACTAAAATATCAATTCTGTGTTGTTCAAATAATTGGATCAAAGTATCGTGGTCATGTTTCCCTTTTACGCTATCATAATCCATTCTGGCAATTTTTGCATCTGGAAAGGATTCTGCTACTAGTTCTTCAATTTTTTCGGTCCCAAAATTCTTTTGAATAAAATGATGACTTCCGCATGCAGCACATGTTTGAATCACGGGATAAGTTGTTCCGCAATAATGACAACTGAGTTTGTTTTTTGCTTTATGAAAGGTGAGTGTTACGTCGCAATGTTGGCAATGGGGAATCCAGCCACAAGTATCGCAAATCATGTATGGAGAGTATCCGCGCCTGTTCTGAAATAAAATAATTTGTTTTTTTATTGCTAAAGTTGCTTCAATGCAAGAAAGCAATTGTGGTGATAATGGACTTTTTGTTTTGTTGGCCAATGATGTCTTTTTGATATCAATCAGTTCAATAGTAGGCATTGCAACATCTCCAAATCGTTCAGTTAATGTAACCAAACCATATTTTTCTTGCTGGGCATTGTAATAACTTTCTATAGAAGGAGTGGCACTCCCTAATAAAACTTTGGCACTGAATAAAGAAGCGTAATAGATAGCAGCGTCTCTACAATGGTATCTTGGTGCAGGGTCTTGTTGTTTGTAAGATGCATCGTGTTCTTCATCGCAAATAATAAGGCCTAATTCTTTAAAAGGAAGGAATAGAGCAGATCTGGCACCCAATACAACTTTAGTTTCACCAGATTTTATTTTATTCCAGATCTCCACCCTTTCGTTGGGGTTAAATTTAGAATGATAGATAGCAATATGACCGCCTAAACTTTTTTGCAAGCGACGAATCATTTGTGCAGTCAACGCTATTTCTGGTAATAGATAAAGTACTTGTTTCTGTAGAATTAACTGTTGTTCAATTAATTTAATATAGATCTGGGTTTTGCCGCTTGATGTTACTCCGTGTAATAAGCATACCGACTTTCTTTCAAGTTGGGTGTTGATACTTTCTAAAGCAATTTGCTGTGCTTCCGATAAAGAAAAATCTACTGCAATTTCTTTGGAAAAATTGGGTAATCTGTCTGTATTTCTTTTTTCTATTACTAAAATTCCTTTTTCTACAAGACCTTTTAATTGAGCAAGTGATGCGTTGGCTTTTTTTAGTAATGCTGTTTGAGTTACTTCGCCTTCAGTTTGTTTAAAATGTAAATAGGCGAGGAGTAGCTCCATTTGTTTAGGAGCTTTCCCGAAATTATTAAGCAGTAGTTCTATTTTTTCCTCACTATGATAAGCAGGGTGTAATAAAACATAGGAAGTTATCTTCTGTTTGTATTTTTCTTTTAACTCTTCCCAAATAAAACATACTCCTTTTTCTATTAGTTTTTTAATTATAGGGTAAGTGTTGTTGATATCCAACAATTGCTGAACCTCGCTTAAACGCAACTCTTTTTTTATTTCCAATGCTTCTGCAACAACAAATTCATTATCTGACAAATCACTAAAGTCCAAATTTCTTTCTTCGTTCCATTGAAGTATACTTTCGCTGGATAATTTAAGATTAGCGGGAATAGCAGCTTGCATGACTTCTCCCTCACTGCACATATAATAATTGGCAATCCATTCCCAAAATTGTAATTGTTGTGTATGTATCAATGGTAGATCATCCAATACATTGATTATTGAAGATGGATTATATATATCGGATATATTGGGGATTATTTTTTTAACAATTCCAGCATATTTTTTATTTTTCCGCAGCGCTACTTCAACCCGTATTCCCGGTTGAATTGCGTCTTTGAATTTATCTGGTACAGACCAAGTATAATTCTTAGGTAAAGCAAGTGGTATAATAACTTCTACAAACAAAGTTTCAATTTTTTCAAAAATACACTTATGGAGTGGGATATTGAATATATCGTTTCAAGCCTTCTTCCATTAAACGATATACCTGTTTTTTAAGGTCAGGTAAATCTTTGTCTGTAAGGCCATCAACAGGTATTTCTGCTAAATAAACGGCTCTATTCATGCCTGGTGTTAATTCAAACATACTTTTATAATGCAGTCTTTTCAGCGTATCAACAAAAAGTATAGGCTTTATGGGTGTTTGGGTTTCTATGGCTATTTTGAAAGCGCCATCATAAAAATCTTTCAATGGACCTCTTGTTTCATTAAATGTGCCTTCAGGGAAGATGAAAATAGATACATTGTTTTTTATTGCTGCTTTTAATGCACGAATACTTTTTGCTCTTGCCTCCATGTTTTTCCGATTCACTAAAACAACTGCAGCTCTGTAGATCCATCCAAATACAGGAACTTTTACCATTTCGTATTTACCGAGTGCTCTAAAAGGCTGGTGCATACACAAAACAATGGGAGGTATGTCCATATATGAAATATGGTTTGCTACAAATATGTATTGTTTATTTCGATCGTGTGGAGTTTCGTAAAATTCACTATGTTGAATGCCAATGAATATATACCAGATCCTCGCCCAAACTTTACAGAAAAAATAAACCAAGTTTCCCCCCTTTACTTTTCCGAAAGGAATGGAAAGCATAATGAACGGGAATACAATTAGCATTGCAAGAATAAAAGTGGCAAATGCATAGATCGAATATATAAACTGCAGAAATCGAATTATTTGTTTCATTAGATGCATTCAAGGTATAAAACTGTTGAATACCTGCCAAAAAAACCCCGTAACAACTGTTACAGGGTTACTAACCTTCCATTTCTCTAATTAAAATTTGTATACAGCAGCAAAAATAAATGAGCCAACAGTTTTGGTGGATGATCCATCACCCTTAGAAAAAAGTAATTGGTCGCCACTATCCGATCTTATTTCAGGTATGATGGTCAGCCGGTCAATTTTGATATTCGCTGATAGGGTAGCAGCAAAAACATTGCCTCCAATTAATGGATTAACTTTTCTATCATTGAAGTAATCACCTCTTAGCGTTAGTCCGAATTTATTGGTTGGATCGAAGTTTAAATAAATGGCATTGCTTTTCCAATTAGAACTTACTCCATTTGCTTTTGTTGCTTGAATACTTCCATCATAAGCCATACTCCATTTGCTAGATAGTGCAGCTGTTGCAACAACATTAAATTGTGTTACACCACCACCTCCTTGAAAATTTAAATATGCTTTTATTTTATCATCATTTGAGCCTGTACTGAATTGTGCTAATACAAATTTTGTTGGGTTTGAAGTGGTAGAATAATCGGTTGTATTGGCAACTCCCACCATAAATGCAGATTTACCACCTAAAGAAATATCTGTTCTTATTCCTGTATGAAAAAATGGCCCATAAGAGAATCCGTAGGACATGCTGTAGTTTCTATTGCCTATTGGGTCTACTAGTTCATAACCTATATGTGTTGCCCATTTACCAAAAGTAAATTTTACTTTATCTGATAGAGTGTAAGTAATAAACAATTGTTTTACACTGGCCAAAGAACCTACATCATTGTAGGAAAATTCTTGGGCCCTTCTTCCAAATCCCAAATCTGCAGTTGCGGATACCTTTCCGAATGAATGGTCTACCCGAATGGATGCCATACCTAATTCAAAAGAGTTTTGAGAATTGGTAAAACTAGTTAGGTTGTTGGTTTTACCGGGGGCATCAGCAAAATTATAGCGGTAATAAGCATCTACAAATCCCGAAAATGTGGTGTTTGCCTTTTTTGTTGAATCTGTTTGAGCATCAGTTGCTAAAAAAGCGAACACACTGATAGATGCAGTTAAAATTTTCTTTAACATTGTATTGGTTTTATGATTAACAAATGGGTACAGCCTTTAAACCTGATCAGAGGTTTATATAATGGCTGTACCTTATTTTTTTGAAACGCTTTATTACTATACTACTTGTGGTGTTCTTCCGTATTTTTCGTTGTGTTGAGATGCATCAAGCCCTTGTTCTTCTTCTTCGGAACTAACTCTTAATGGAAGTACCAGATCAATGAATTTGAAAATGGCAAATGAAACTACAAAGCTGTAACCAACTACAATTACTAATGCTTTTATTTGGGTAAAGAAAAAAGCAGGATTGCCGTAAAATAATCCATCAGCTCCAGCACCATTTACGGTTTTTGTTGCAAATATTCCTGTCATTAACATACCAACTATTCCTCCAACTCCATGACATGGAAATACATCTAAAGTATCATCCAAGGTAGATTTGCTTTTGTAATGAACTGCCAAGTTGGAAATAATGGCAGCAACAAATCCAATGAATATGCTTTGTGGAATTGCAACGAAACCGGCACCTGGAGTGATGGCTACTAAGCCAACAACTGCACCAATGCAAAATCCTAATACAGATGGTTTTTTACCACGAATAACATCAAAAAACATCCATGATAATCCTGCTGCCGCAGCGGCAGTATTAGTTGTAGCAAAAGCGGAAACTGCTAAAGCATTAGCTCCTAATGCAGAGCCAGCATTAAATCCAAACCAGCCGAACCATAATAAACCAGTTCCAATTAAAACATAAGGAATATTTGCTGGAGGTATTTCCCTGTTTTCTAAATGAGATTGTCTACGCTTTAATACCAATGCACCTGCCAACGCAGCGCATCCAGCAGAAATGTGTACAACTGTTCCTCCTGCAAAATCCAAAGCCCCCATTTTAAATAAGAATCCCTCAGGATGCCAAGTCCAATGTGCAATTGGTGCGTATACCAAAAGGCTAAATAATGCGATGAATAATATATAAGCAGTGAACCTGATTCTTTCAGCAACAGCTCCTACCACTAAGCCTGGGGTAATTATTGCAAACATCAATTGGAACAATGCAAAAAGCCCTAAAGGAATTGTTGGAGCTAAACTCCAAGGGGCCCCACTAGTAATCCCTTTAAAAAATAAATGGGTAAATGGATTTCCAATAAAACCTCCGATTGATTCAC